>NZ_CAJODJ010000037.1:0-23842 GCF_905233225.1 Methanobrevibacter sp. UBA212 | reverse complement strand
CTTTTCAATAGAGTTAATGGTAAGTGTGCTTTGTGATTGCACAATACCGATTAATGGGGGAGTAATAATGAAACAAATTATACTGGCATTATTGTGTTTCTATGCAGTTGCTGTGGGTTTTGCCTTGGTGGCAGCATAAGGCAATTCCACGATTGGCTATAGGCATCCATGAAAATGATGATGTTTCAAAGGCTTCAAAGTCAGGCAATCTCTTGAATGGGAATGTCCTATTTTTTAAATATTAAAATTAAAAAAAGGGCAGCTGTGTTTGCTGCCTAAAAGTTCTGAGTTCCGCTTGTAGGGCTGAGGCTGACCGACCTTGTATCGAGCAGCTTGGAGCCTGAACCGTCATACAGATTGATTTCAGCAAAGTCAGGAAACTTGGAATAGGAATCCGCACTTGACACATCAAGATATCCTGAGGAATCCACTGTCACAGGAACCATATTTCCATGATTAAGTGTTGATCCGTCCCTTGAATACCAGATCTGGAGCTGCACGCTTTCACCTGCATGATTTGCTCCGACATAGATGCTTGCATAGGTCTTGTCCTCAAGCTCGGAGCCTGTGGAAAAGCTTCCTCCAAGGATTGACATCGAAGTTGTCTTAGGGGCAGGAGCCTGGGCCTGTGTTGTCTTTGTTGATGAGGTTTCCTGAGTTTTTGAATCATCGGAAGACAAGGCCTTTGAATCGGTTATGTCTATTGTATTCAGCATCTTGACCATGGTGTCGGGGTCTCTTCCCATCAGGCTGAAGCTGAAGTCATCCTTGTTGAGGTTGGTGAGGTATAGTCCGGTATCATCCTTGAATATTGTAATGTTGCCCTCCTCACGGTCAAATTTCATTTCATCAGGCACTGATCCGCCCATTTTTGATACTCCAAGCACACTGACTTCACTGGAATATGAGCCGTTGTTCTGCAGATAGACGAGCCCTCCGATATTTCCGAATGCCGGAATGGATGTGAATTCCTTGAAGTCAGCGCCGACAGGAACGTCCATCGTAAACACTTCGAAATCCATGCTCTGAAGGGGGACCTCGCTTTTAAACAATCCTCCTCCAAAGAGTATGCCCACAGCCAATATGGCGATTACGGCTATCAGTGCAGCAATGATGATTTTGTTTTTGTTGTCTGTCTTTGGTGAATTTTCATTATCATTTAAAAGTTCTCCACATTGTTTGCAGAATTTTGCGTTTTCGCTGTTTTTCTCTCCACATTTGGGACAATCCATATTTTTTCCTCCTATAATACTTCTATCTTATCGAACAGTTTGGCATCAGATACGATTATTGAAATCATCCTGTTTTCACCAGCATCATATGCAAAGCATTCCTCGCCATCCTGGAAATGGTAGTGGTGTCCTCTGATGTTGTATTTTTCCTCCTTGTATCCTCCAAGGTTTACCAGAACCTTATCGATATCGGCACCTGATTCAAACTGGGATACGGCTATTTCAATGTGTTCGTCACCATGCCTCCAGTCCTTGTGGGTGATTCTTTCATCAATGGTCTTGTTGGATGCCTTCTCATCATATTCAAAATAATCGGGTATCTTGAACTCAGCGGTTCCAACGAATACGTGCTGGCTTCCGGCAGTGAGGTCTGTAATTATGGGCACAGCAATGAACAGTGCAAGAGTCATAATGATGATGACCAGAGTGACTATGGCAATTCTGGATTTGTCTGCAAAGCGTCCATCATCAGCATTTACCGCAAGTGCATGTCCGCATTTTGGGCAAAATCTGCTTTTATCTTCAAGCTTCGCTCCACAGTTTTCGCAATACTCCATCATAAATTCGCTCCTATCCCAAACAGGTTATATTATCAAATGTCTGAGGGTTAGAAACGGTAACCACGCAGATGTATCCTCCGGTTTCAAATGCGAAGTTATAGAATCCGTCTTCTTCAGTGTAGTATCCGTCATATCCTATCATGCTTTTGTGGCTGCCTCCCTCTGAAGAAAGCACATCCTGGGCATCAACGCCATACGGGACGGTTAAGGTACCTATATAGATTGTATCTCCATTGGAATTGACCCATCCCTTCGCAAAGGTGGCACTCTGATATTTGTAGTCAACATCAATTGAGGAAGGGTCTATCTGATAATCTCCCGGAATTATGAAATTGGTCGAGCCGACCTCCACATTCTGGGGCTCTGCCTCAGGGGTGGTGCCTATCATGGCCACTAAAGACACGACTATCAAAATGACGACCACCATAACTGCTGCTACAATCACCTTCTGGTTTTTCTTAATGAAACTCTCGTTTTTAGTGTCGTTTGTATGGGTGCCGCATTCGCTGCAATAATCCTCTCCCTGATCCAGCTTCCTTCCGCAGCCAGGGCAGAAATTGACAGATTTCCCTGTAGGATTACCGCATGCAGTACAGAATTTCATGCCTTTTTTAATACTTGCACCGCAGTTCTCGCATGTGATTGTGTTTCGTTCAATTTTTGAGCCGCAATCAGGGCAGAAATCCTCATCAGGTGTGACTTTGGCACCGCAATTCTTACAGTATTCCTCCATGTTTTAACCTCTAGATAAGTGTATGTTGTTAATAGTTTATATTATTTTGAGGACAATATGGTAATAATGGTGATAAGATGGAAAAAAGTCATAAGATAATAATTGTCGGATTGGTTATTGTCATCATAGCATTGGTTGCAGGACTGGCCTATATGCTTACTGGCAATAATCTGTCAGCTGAAAAAGGATCGGTTCCGGAAGGGATGAAAATGTATGATTTCAATTCCGAATTCAAGATGGCCGTTCCGAAGGATGTTAAATTTTTAAAGCAGTGGAATAAAAGTGAAGATATGATGTTTGGTCAGGGATATACCTATTTTGATAGAAATAATGAAATTCAGGTTGCATATTCAAATTCTCCTATTATCACTCATGAGTTTATCGATACTATGGTTAATATAAGCAACTCTTCAGGAAATGCCACATTTGAATTTGATGGGGATTTGATAATTGGTCATTTTATTAAAAATAGCGGTAAAATGGCTAAAACTCCTGAAGATTCAGAGTTTAAGGAATCAATTATTCTTCAAAGGGGGCACATGATTGTTGGAGTTTCAGGAAATGATTTGAATCTGACCAAATCAATGATAAACACAGTTGAATTTTATGAATAGGTGAAATTATGGATAAAAAATGGATTTGTTTGTTTATAATATTTTTCGCAGCAGTATTGGCCATGGGAAGCGTTGATGCGGCCGAGCTCAAAGATCATAATTTTAAGGATTACTTTTCAATGAAAATACCTAAAAATGCCCATTTTCAAAAACAGAATATGAGCTACCATGAAGATGGGCTGGATGTGGTTTATTTAGTATATGGGAATGAAAATTTGGCTATAATGTATATGGATACTCCAGTGAATTCTGAAAATTCATCTGAATTCTTTTATCAGTCCATGTTCGAATCTGGTATGCCTGATTTGGATGAATGCTATGAATCTCAGGAAGGTAACTTAACAATACTTGAGCCTAAAAAGATTGATGATACACATTTTGCTATGGTTGGAACCAGTTCTGGCAGTGAATCTGTGATAATTATGGGTAAAGATATGGATCTGATTAAGAAAATGGGTAAATCAGTTGATTTCAAATAGGTGGGATAGTCAGATATTCCACCATCTTTTTTTATTTTAGAGTCAAATTTATAAAAGCGCAACATTCTCTTTTTTTGATTTTGACTGCATTTTTTCACACTCCAGTGTAATATATATATTCCAACCGATAAAGTATCAATCAGGTGTTAATATTGATAAGGAAATTTTTAGTTTTTAGCGCAATATTGCTTCTGTGTGTGGGGATTGCTTCAGCTTCCCAGGATGCCGGCGACTCGCTGGCAGCTGATGTGGGCAATTCCTCCGGTCAGGTTCAATCGGTTGCGGACAATTATTCAGAACCGCTTCAGGACAGCGGGGACAATGATGTGGTTGAGATTTGTGAAGGGGATGTGTTGGCAGACGATGGAGAGTTTGTCGATGCATCAGAGGCATATGACTGCCTGAATGAGTTTAGATGTGAGGAGGGAGTATGGCAATGGAATCAGGACGATTCCACAAGGACATTCTTCAACACAAACGATACGCTATGGCCAATACCTCTTGTGAGGGACGCTGAACTTGAGCAGACCGCCAGGATAAGGGCTAAGGAAATCAGCCAGGTCTATGACCATTTCCGTCCGGACGGAACATACTTCTTCACTGCATTTCCCGAAGGCCTGGTGGAAATGGGTGAAAACATTGCGGCAGGATATTACACGGCTGCAGGCGTCACCGAGGCATGGAAGGAAACTGATGAGCCATATAAAGATCAGGGCCACAGAAGAAACATGCTTGATTCCCGATTCAACTGTGTGGGAATTGCAGGATACAGGATGGGCGGCGTCACATACTGGGTGCAGAATTTCGCATGCAGGTACAATCCGGCAGCATTTGACTCATCCAACGTATTTGCCATTGAGGCCAACAACACTGCAAATCCAAGATTCAAGATTGAGCTTCCGAAATATGCCTCCGGATATTTCGCCATCAACATAAGCGGACATGAGGTCATGAGAAAGGCGGTGTTTCAGGGAAAGGCCGATATCACCATTTACGGATTGGATGCAGGATCATATGATGTTGAAATGATATATGAAGGGGACAGCAACTACATTGCCGTTAACAAAACAGACATGGTCAACACAACAGGCGATGCGAGTTCTTCACCGACATTTACCTACCTCAACACCCTCATCAAGATGGGCGGCAAGAATGTCAGATTGCAAAAGGACTACACATTCGATGAGGTCACAGACAGCGACTTTAAGGATGGAATCATCATCACAGACAGCGTGACAATTGACGGTCAGGGTCACAGCATCGATGCCGGGGGACTGGCAAGGATATTCCAGATCGTTCCGGATTCAACACTGAAAAACCTCCGTTTGCTCAACGGGGCATCAGATAACGGCGGGGCAATATTGTCACTGGGATTCTTTCAGCTTTTCAACTGCACATTCATAAACAACACTGCATCTGCCCGTGGCGGTGCGATATATGAGGCCCAAACCCAGGTTCACATTCACTCTTCCACATTCATCAACAACAGCGCCCAGCTGAATGGAGGGGCAGTGTTTGGGGAGATGGCAGTCATAGTCAAGCAATCCTCTTTTGTTGCCAACAGGGCAGGAAGCCTTGCAGGGGCGGTCTATGCCCAGGGAACACTCAACAGTGAAAATTCAAACTACACTAACAACACAAACCTCCAGAAATACTCGCCGAAGTATATGTACGGCAACGGAAATGTTGAGGATGACGAATACTCTCTCATTTTTAAAAACGCAACACACGACAATGGAGAAGTGAATATCGACAGGGACCTCACAGCAACCCAGACAATACTCATAAACGCAAGTGGTGTGGTGATAAACGGAAACGGACACACAATCAATGCCAAAAACAGGACAAGGATATTCTTTATAACCGGAAACGACATAATCATAAGAAACATCACGCTTGTTGGCGGATGCTCGATAGGAGAAGGTGGAGCGATATATGCCGGTGATTCCAACCTCACGGTAATTGACGCAGCATTCAGGGACAATCGGGCCGAAACCGGAGCGGCAATATTTACTGGCAATGGAAATGTCATGGTTTCAGGCTCCCGATTTGCTGACAACGCCGCCAGTGCCGGCGGGGCGATTTTTTCAGATTCCGGAAACGTCACAGTAACCGATTCAGCGTTCACAAACGATGACGCATCATCCCATGCAGGTGCAATCTACACCACAGGAAGCGTCAGCGTCACCCGTTCGGTGTTTGCCGGGTGTGATGCGGGCCTCTACGGCGGAGTGATATTTACAAACGGCAAGCAATTCGGCAGGGTCTACATCAGGGATTCAGTCTTTGAAAACAACACCTCCCACAAGGACGGCGGCGTTTTCATAAGCTCACTTGGAGCCGAGATTTCAAATTCAAGCTTTAAAAACAACTCAGCAGCAAACGAGGGAGGAGTCATGTCCACATGGGGCGACGTTACGCTCACAGACTCCACCTTCACAGCAAATCACGCAGGCAAAAACGGTGCGATGAAGGTTACAGGGGATGCATACATTCGGGGCTGTGACTTTACGGGAAATTATGCAGATTCCGAATCTGCCGCAGTCAATGCGAAAAACGTTGATGTGGCCGGTTCCACATTTGCAGGCAACGACTGCGCAGACGGCAGAACATTTTCAGGAAACGTGAAGGCATCAAACACAACCGTCATTGAAAACGGAAAGGACGTGTCAGGCGACTACATTTCAGATTATGTTCCTCCTCAAAAACCTTCAGGAAATGACCCTCTCATACCTCCGGGCAATGACAATGCTCCAAAGACAGTCAAGAAGGCTGTCAAGATAACCGCCAAGAAAAAGACATTCAAGGCCAAGGCTAAAGCCAAGAAATATTCAATAACCCTTAAGTCCGCCAAAAACCCGATCGGCAAGGTCAGAGTGGTCCTTAAGATAAAGGGCAAGACATTCAGGGCAACAACCAACGCAAAAGGCGTTGCAACATTCAAGATAAAGCTTTCAAAGAAGGGAACATTCAAGGCAAAAATCACCTTTGCCGGAAACAAGTACTATCTCAAGGCCTCAAAGACAGTTAAAATCAGATTCAGGTAGATGAACATATTCATCTACACAATTCTTTTTTTTATTGCTTTAAGCAATTCATACTCATTTGTTTTGTTTTTCAAGATGCAAGCAAGCACTTGCAGTCGCTTTTCAATAGAGTTAATGGTAAGTGTGCTTTGTGATTGCACAATACCGATTAATGGGGGAGTAATAATGAAACAAATTATACTGGCATTATTGTGTTTTTATGCAGTTGTTGTGGGTTTTGCCTTAGTGGCAGCATAAGGCAATTCCACGATTGGATATGCGCATCCATGAAAATGATGGGTTTCAAAGGCTTTAAAGTCAGGTGGTCTCTTGAATGGGACTGTCCGTGCTCCGAAATTACAGATGAGTTGGACTTAGAATGTAATGTCCTACTTTTTATTTTATCCTTATTTTTGAAATAGCTTTATTCCTAAATTCCGTTGCAAAAGGTCTCATAATCCTCGCATAATGATTCGACTTCATCGATTTTGTTGATTTCATCGATCCAATCTTTTGGTATTGAGTCATAGCCGTAATAGATTCCTGCAAGTCCTCCGCAGATTGCAGCTGTGGTGTCAGTGTCCTCGCCGAAATTGACTGCTTTTAAAACGGCATCCTCATAGTTGTCTGTGTTTAAAAGGCAATGGATTACGCATTCCAAGGAACCCACAACAAATGTCCTTCCCCGTACATCGTCCAAATCATTGTTAAATATTTTATTGAACTTTTTAAGTGAAGGGCAATCCTTATAGTAATCCTTTATTTTATCGCATGAGGATTTTACATGCTCAGCGATTTCCAGGTCTTTTTCAAGCATTGACCTTGCAATCTCAACATACAATACACAGGCAATCCTTGAAATTTCATGGGCATGGGTCAGGGAGGATACCTTTTCGATTGTATCGTAATCGATGTCCGGGATGAATGCCAAAGGCAGGATTCTCATTAAAGATCCGTTTCCGTTGTCACGCTCTCCTGTGCCTCCGGATTCCAGTGCAGGGGTTCCGCGTTCATATCTTCTCAATGATCTTCCTGTGGTGGTTCCAATGTCAAACCTTCCGTCATCGCTGTTGGTGTATTTATTATCATAAGCCCAATTGATAAATTCATTCATTATGTCCTCGTAATTGATTCCGTTTTTGTTGACGATACTTGCCATTGTAGCTATTGTCATTGAGGAGTCGTCAGACCATGTTCCTTTAGGCTGTTTATGGGTTCCGTATTCTCGCATGTCAGTAACTGGGTCAATTTTACGATCATATCTTCCAGAAAACTCTACGGGAACTCCTAAGGCGTCTCCTACTACTAAACCGATAATTCCATCTTTAACTTTCATAGTATTATGTGTGTTGTATATAGTAATTAATGGTTGTTATTTTGTGGATATTTTTTTATTATAATATTTTTTCAACATGAGGCTCCTTTTAATCAGATAATTTAAAATAATCTTGTTGATCGGAGGGGTGAAACTCTAAAGGGCTCCATGCATCTGGTAAAAATTCTTTCACTTCTTCATAATTCATATTACGATATTTTTTAGCTTGATCTTGAGGTATTTTTTTACGTTCTAAAAGTGTTGAATGATAATCAACTTCGTGTCTCATACAGATATTGTGGCGTCGGATGTTTCTTCTAAATTTTCTCACTTTTGCATCTGTCCAACCACATTCTTCATGAATATAGTAATCTTTAGAGGTTTGACCTTTTGTTTTAAAAGAACTATAATTATCAAAAGTTGCATCAAGAGGTCTATAACGACAATCTGTTATTTGAACTCCCCATTCAGCACATTTTACTCTTTTTTCTTCCATTTCTTCATAATTCGGTTCATAATTGTAAATCATAAAAATAGATATTTCTTTTGCTGTAAAACCTGCATCAATCAATAAATCAATTTGTTCTTTGATTTTAGGAGCTTGAACTAAACCATAATCCCATGCAATTTTAGGATTTTTAAACCCTGCATCTTTTAACATTTTTGCTAAGTAGGGTTTTTTTCTTAAAATTCTTCCATCAAATCCGGATTGTGATTCAACATAACTAATTTTTTTCTCTTTTTTTAATTCAATTAATTCGTTAAGAATATCCTCTATGTATTGATTGGCTAATAAATTGTTATCATAGAAAACTAATTTTTTTTTAATAATTTCATCTTTAATTGATTTTTTACAAATCCAATCAGGTTCGATAATATATGTTCCACAAAATCCACATTTCCGAATACAACCTCTACTTGTGTGAATAATTTGATAATCGACATCTACAAGACTATAATCTGGAATTAAGTTTTCTGCTTCAGGGATAGGGCCTTGGATGATGTCGGTACAACCGGTATATGATTTACAATGTTCTGGCATTAATGATGCATAAACACCTCCTACTAATATTGGAACGCTTTTATATTTGTTTTTGTAATAAAATACGGCATTTTTAACATATTTTGACCAATATGTGAAAATTGAAGTAACACAAATTAAATCGGGCTTAAATTCATCATTGTTATTTTCAATATCTAAAGTTGATTGTCCGTAATCTTCGTTTTTATTTTCTTCAAATCGAATTAATTCAACATTAATATTTTTAGTTTTAAGATATGCAGCTATCTTTAAAAGCCCAATTGGTAAAAAATTGGAGTGGTTTCTACTTTTATTTGGGATTGGAAAGTCAGGTTCTACTAGCAGAACTTTTTTTGTATCTTCAGTTATCCAATCAGTAAATTTTTTCATGAAATCATATCCCTCTTTTGAGATATATTTATTTTATAATTTTAAACATTTTAAACTTTTTCTTTTATTTTTTAATACATTACTAAATGAGATCAATTCTATTAAATGAACTAAATTATAATAATTTTTAAAAATTTTATAATTTTTAGTTATTAATCTGAACAATATATTTTTCTAATATTAATATTTTTTTTAATTTATTGTATATTATTTATTTGAAGTGATCTTGGCTTTGATCATTTTATTTTTGATAATTGATATGATCTCTTAATAAAAAGGGGATAGTTCATAATTATTTTTTATAAATATTGAGATCGTTATGATCAATTTTTTTTTGATCTATTGAGAGTCAGATCTTTCTCAATTTTTATTTTAAAAAGCTATAAAAAAGTTTTATTTCATCAATTCTTTGTTAATTTTTGAATATATTATAAAAAATTCAATATTATGTGTAATTAGCTTAATTAAGATTATTTTAGTAAGATATATATTATAATAGCTAAATATATATTATTAAGTTATAATGATGTGTTTAAATGTGTAAGGTATTAATTTGATTTATTTGGTGTTAAGTTGAGTTTTAAAGATTTAGATATTAAAATTAAATATGATTCAGACAATGATGATGTCCTCAATGAGTTTTATATTCCAGTTTTATCTAATTCAGTTAAATATTTAAGATTATCTGGATTTTTTTCATCTACTTCTTTAGCAGTTTCCGCGAAGGGACTTGAGGAATTTATAAAAAAAGATGGTAAAATGCAATTAATTTGTAGTGCTATTTTATCTGAAGAAGATTGGAAAAAAATAAAGGAAGTTTATTCAAGTCCAATAAATTTAATTGAAGAAAAATTTTTAATTGATTTAAATAATATATCAAATTCTTTTGTTAAAGATAATCTTGCTGCTTTAGGTTTTATGTTAGCTAATAATAATCTTGAAATTAAAATTGCTATACCTAAGGAAGATAAAGGCATTTTTCATTCAAAAATTGGAATTTTGATGGATTCTTTGGGGGATATGGTTTCATTTAGTGGATCAGATAATGAAACGGCTTATGGATGGAAATATAATATTGAAGAATTTAAAGTATTTAAGAGTTGGATTTCTGGCCAAGAAGAATATCTTAATGAAGATTTATATAATTTTTATCAATATTGGGATAATTTAGCCAAAAGATTAGATATTGTAGACCTTCCAGAAGCTGTAAACAACGAATTGATTAAATTAGCTCCTAATTCTCATTTGGATATTAAAATTCATGATAATCCTTTTGAACAAAAAGAGGCGGATGATGAAGAAGATGAAGATGATGGAATAGAGTTTAAGTTAAGAGATTATCAGGAGGAAGCAATAAATAATTGGTTTAATGCAAATAAATCTGGTATTTTTGAAATGGCAACAGGAACCGGCAAAACATTCACCGCTTTAGGTTGTATGAATCGTTTATTAATGGAATATTCTGAAAATCATAAGCCATTATTGATAGTAATTTCAACACCTACTTCTCACTTGGTTGATCAATGGAAAAAGGATGTTTTAAAATTTGATGTTGATTTAATTGTTAAAGCATATTCAGCAAGCAATTCTTGGAAAAGAAAAATTTCAAATCAACTGTTAGATTTGAGTGTAGGAGAATTGAATAATATTGTAATTTTAACTACTCATAAAACATTATCTAAAGATTATTTTAGAGATTATATTTCAGAAGCTAATGTTGATTCGTTATTGATTGTTGATGAAGTTCATGGAATTGGTAGTAGCAACCAAAAATTGGCTTTGGATAATTCTTTATATAATTTTAAATTGGGTTTAAGTGCAACACCGGAAAGATGGTATGATGATGAAGGTAATGACGCTATTTTTTCATTCTTTGGGGATATTGTTTATAGTTTTTCATTATCTGATGCATTAAAAAGGATAAATCCTGATACTGGTAAGACATTTTTAACTCCATATGAATATCATCCAATTTTTGTTGAGTTAACTGATTCGGAATTTGAAGATTATAGTTATTATACCTATATTGTTTCAGTTTTATATCGTAAATTAAAGAGTAATAAAGCGGATAAATTAAAAATTAAAAATGACATTAGAAATAATCTTCAAAAACGTCAAAATGTTTTAAATAAAGCAACTAATAAATATGTAGCTCTTCAAGAACTTGTTTCTAATCTTAAGAAAGAGAATGAAGATTTAAAAAATTTATTAGTTTATTGTCATGATACAAAACAATTAAAAAAGGTTAGTTCTATTTTAGATGAAGTAGGAATTCGTAAACATAAATTCACTGGTGAAGAACATATTGATGAGCGCATAAATTTATTGAATCACTTTTCTATTGGTAATATTCATGCATTAGTTGCTATGAAATGTTTAGATGAGGGTGTTGATGTTCCTTCCGCTGAAACTGCTATTATAATGGCCAGTACTTCTAATCCTCGTGAATATATTCAAAGGAGAGGGAGAATATTGCGAAGACATCCTGATAAAGATTTAGCGATTATTTATGATATGATTGTTTCATTATCTGAAAAACATATAAGGAGATTGGATAGAAGTCAAAGAGAATTAGAATTAAAAATTATGCAAAAGGAGTCTTTAAGATATCGCGAATTTGCAAATGATGCGATTAATTATAATGAATGTTTTAAATTACTCGATGATTATTATAAGGTTGTGTTAAAATGACGGAATTAAATAAAGAAATTGTAAAGGAGATAAGAAATTTGGATTGTGACAAAAATATGAAAATATTCTTAGAAGATGCTCTTAACTATGAACTTGAATTGCATGAAAGCGGTTCACAAGATAGTAAACAAGCAATTGGTAAAGAATATAAAAATTTAATATCAAAGTATTCTAAATGAGGCAGGATCATGATTATTGAATCAATTAAAATTGAAAATTTTAGGCAATATAAAGGACCTATTGAGATAGATTTTAGTTTAGATAAAGAAAAAAATTTTACTATTATCAAGGGAACTAATGGTGCAGGTAAAACAAATTTATTAAATGCTATCACTTGGTGTTTATATGAAGATGAATTGCATAAACCTGATACTGTTGCTGGAGGCCCTATTTATAATTTAATTGCAAAAAATGAAATTGGACCTAATGATGAATTTTTTGTAAAAGTAGAATTATCAATGTTAGATGAATATGAGAATAGGGTTATTTTTAGAAGAAGTTTAAGATGTTATACTGATAAAAATAATGTTTTAGTTCAAGATCCGTTTGGTTCGAAGTTTGATGTGTTTTATTCTGATGGTGTTGATGATAAACCGTTAGCTCATCCTTATATTTTCATTGAAAAAAATATGCCCAAGGCTATTGAAGGGTATTTCTTTTTTGATGGTGAAAAATTAGAAGATTATTTTGAAGAAAATTCTGGATCTTCAATTAGTGAATCTGTTTCTGAATTATCTCAATTAAATTTACTAAACACTGTGTCTGAAAGATTAGAAACTCGTAAAAATGATTATTATACTCAAATTAGAAAATTGGATAAGGGTGAAAGCGATATTGTCGGTAAGAAAAATAAATTTGAAAATAAAAAAAGACAAGCTTTAAAAGAAAAACAAGATGCAATCACACAATTGGGGATTATTGAAGGAGAATTAGAAAAGAAACGTAAAGAAAAAGAACAAATCGATCATCAAGATGCTAAACAACTTGAAAATGATTTGAAAAATTTAAGAGTTAGAGAAAATAATCTAAATGAGTCTATAAATAAGACTAAAGATAAGAAAAATGGATATTTGATCAGTTCTTTTCCATTAATATTAAGTTATTCTGCAATGAAATATACTTGTAATTTAGGTGAAGATTTGGAAGAAGCAGGATTTATTCCTCCTCAATATAAAAAAGGATTCCTTGAATCCATGTTGGATACAAATAAATGTATCTGTGGTCATGATTTATCAAAAGACTTGGACGCTCGTAGAAGAATTGTTGATCTCAAAAATGACACTTCTGAGATAACTGATGTATCTGAAGAGGTTAATGTAACCTTAAAAGATTTAAAAGACACTATGGGCATTGTTCAGATGTTTAATGATAAGCGTGATGAATTTAATGGTGCAATTCGTAAAGATAAACAAGAGTTATTCCAAGTCGAAGATGATATTGAAGAAAAAGAATTCCAATATGGTCAAATAAATCATCCTTTAATTAAAAAATTAGAACAAGATATTAAAGATTATACTAAAAAAAGAGACGCAGAAATCGAAAGAAGAGTCAATGCTGAAAGGGATTACAGGGATGCTGAAGAGGAATTAGAAAAAATTGCAATTGAAGAGAGGGGTAGAAGAGTTAAAGATAAACAATTGCTTAAACTAAAAAAATATAATGAATTCTGTGAGTCTGCAATAAATATTGTAGATAAATTAAAAGATGATTTAACTGAAAATATTAGGAAAAAAGTTCAAAAAGCAACTGAAGATCAGTTTAAGAAGTTAATGTGGAAAGATAATTTTGAAAGTGTTTATATCAATAAATCATATAATGTCACTCTTAAAGATATAACTGGCGAATCAGTATCTCCAGGTATTTTATCTGCTGGTGAGAAATTAGTTCTTGCATTATCTTTTGTAGCAGCATTAAATACAATTTCTGGTTTTGAATTGCCATTTATTATAGATACTCCTATGGGCAGATTAGACCAAGAAATGAAAACAAATATCTCTAAAACATTACCTAAGTATGTTAAAGGCAATCAGGTGGCACTTTTAGTAACTGGTGAAGAGTATACTGATAAATTTAGAGAAGGAATCATAGGAAATGTTGGTAAAGAGTATGTTATTGAAGTGAATGAAACAAAAAATGGTACTGAATCTAAAATAATACTAAAAGAATGAATTTAAGAGGTGTTTTTATGAAACTTTTCCAAATTGTAACTAGTGATGGGGAATTTAATGGAAAATTTGATATTAAATTTTCAGAGGATATGACTTTTGGTGAAGGTTCTGATATTGATTTTGATGATGAATCTTTAATAGAAAAATGGGAGATTTTATATTGCTGTGGAGATCAGTGGTGTGAAGAAAATCCTACAAATATCGACGATGAGATTATAAAAAAAGAATTGTTTTTAATCCGTGATAAGGTATATTGGTCAGTTAAACAGGATGATTATTTGATAAAAATCATTGATGATGAAGTAGTAAAGAACAGAATTTTTATTAGAAAGGCCGATCGTGAAATTTATGAATCAATTAAAAAAAGTGAAGGTGATTTAAAAGGTAGTTCTAACATGGAACTCTTTTTAATTGCAATGATGCTTGGATATAATAAAAAGGGGAAACAAGGTTTAAAAGGAGTTAACTCAACGGCGACTGATGGTTTTGTTAGAATTGCAAGTTTTCCTGAAGATGCATGGTATGTCATCAAATCAATTGCAGTATATGAAGAAGAATATATCGAAGTTTTGTTAAGTAACAATAAAATGTTTGATATAGCTGAGAAATATGCAATTGTAGGCATTCAAGAATTAGAAAAATTATATTTTGAGAATGAACACAACTTTTTAAAAAGAATGGAAAAACTATTGATTGATGAATTTGATGTACAAGGAATTAAGAATGATATAGTTGTTGAAGAGGTTGTTGAATAATAATTGTTTAATGAGTATTATGAATTCAAATGTAGATTTTATTAAAAATGATTTTAATTCGTTTTATGATTATTTACTTGACAAAGGGTATTATTTTGATAGTGATGTTATTATAAATTATTTATTATCAATCAAATCCAGTCCTTTTGTTCTTTTAGTAGGGAAATCTGGTTGCGGCAAGTCCATATTGCCAATATTATTTTCTGAATATTTATCATATATTGAGAATAGTGAAGATATTATACTTAATTCTGTAAATTCTTTAGGGAAATCTTATTCTAATAAAGAATGGCATCTTAAGAGGGAGGTTATCTCCCAAATTCTTCCAGTTTTACCATTTGAGGGAAAAGATTGCGAATTTACAATAAATGATTCCTTCAAATCTCATGGATATTTTAAGATTGATCCTAGATTCAAATTCAATGATAAACATTTAATAAATCATTTGTTTAAAATGCATGAGGAGAATCCTAATCAGGATGTTAATTTAAAGATTAAAATTGGGGAAAAGAATGCTGATTCAACTTATTTGAAAATACCAAATTTTAATGAGGAATTTTCTTTATTTAATAAATATTTGCTGAATAAAGAAAAATATGATTCTTCTATTGGGGAATTCTTAAATAAATCGAAAAAACATAGCAATGTCCATTATTTTATTATTATAGATAATATTTGTGAATGTTATGAGAAAAATTTAGTAACTTTTTTTGATTATATTAATTCTGATGCATCTATTCTTGAAAATAATAATTTATTTGTAATCTTAACTGCAAATGAAGATAATATTAATTTTTCAAATTTAGTAATAGATAGAGTAAATGTAATTGAATTAAGTAATGATAATGTAAAAAAATTTTTAAAATCTTCATTTGATGATTTTCCTAATTTTAAGGATTTAAATTATTTAGAATTTGCTTCAGAAAATTTATTTAATTTATCCATTGTTGATTTAAAGAATATTTTTAAAGAAATTTGGTGTGGAGAATCTAATCTTTGGGATTTAATTTCTCAAGAATTACTTTTAATTAATAATTTATTTTTAAAAGAAGATTGGGATATAAGTTTTAGGACGATAAAAGATATTCTAAGATTTATGTTGGTATCCTGGAAATATGAGGGGAAACAATTTAATTGGGATAATTGGGAATTATATTTTGATATTCAAATCAAACAAAAATTACTTCCAAAAATAAATAAAATTCCTTTAAATGATAATTTTCTAGATGTTTTAATTGAAATTTTTCAAAAAAATAATGTTGAAGAATTATCTAATGAAAATATTAAATATTACCAATCTTTTTTAAAAACAATTAATATGAAAAATAGTTTAAATAATGAAAATTTTTCTTTTTTCAATTCTTATAATTCTATTAAGGATTTTTCTTCAATCAATAAAGCATCAAATTCAAATAATAAAAAATCTATTAAAAATTCTTCTAATAAAAATATAAGTAAATATGGATCGAATATTTATAAATATGGAGAATATTTTACAATTAATAAACAAATAAATCGAAAACATACTACTTTTGGGAAATTTGATACATTAAATGATGCAACTTTTATAAAGAGTATACTAGTAGATAATGACTGGGTTTTATCTAGAATTAAGAATAAAGATTGTATTTATTTTAATGATAATCAATATTGGATTGTTAAGGTATTTAAGAATCAATTACATATTTTAGGCAAATTTAATTCTTATGATGAAGCTAATGACCATGTGGATTGGTTAACTAAAGAATTTAAAACCAATGAAAATTTCAAACCTTATATTTCTAAAAATAATGTTGATCGAGGCAGTTCTAATTCAAAAAATTTAAATGAGATTGTGAAAGATCTTAAAGGATGGGAAAAATTAGTTTTCAATGCAGTTAATCAGATTGAAGGCAATGTTTTTTCATTAGATGATTTAAAAAACTTAGATATTTTTAAAGCATATCAATTTGAAGATGAAAGTTTGGAATCAATAATTGTTGAAAATTTAAATGAATTGTCTGAACTGAATTTAATTGAAATTTTAGGTAGTAATTACTATAAAAAGGTGATTTAATGTCTTATAATGCTGAAGGGATACGACAAATTGCAATGATAAATAAAAGAAGTTTGAAACAAAAATTCTTCATAGTTCCTAGTGGCGGTGAAGAATATAAATTTAAGATATCAGGTATTGGTTCTAGATTTATAAAAATAGAGAAATTCTTTTACTACTCAGATATAATAAACGCCGTTACAGGGGGTAATGATAGAAGTTTTGAATATGCAATTGAACAGATTATTGTTGATCCTAGTAAAAATAAAAAACCTGTTCTTGAAGATTATAATGAATTAAGGGAAAGGGCATTAGCTAATAAATTAAACTTAAAGAAGTACTATATCAATGTTTTTATTGGTAAAAAGGAATATGGATTTAAAATTGCTGGAATAGGAAATAAATCTGTAAAAATTGAATTATATGTTGGATATGATGAAATTGTCAAAGAACTTTCATCTGGAAATGATATTAGTTTAGAATTTATTTTATTGGAAATTATGATGGGTAATGAAGTGGATTATTCTAAATTTAATCAATTATATGATGAAGATGATTTAATTTTCAATGAAGATGAGGATCTTTTAGATGACTCGGTTGATGAAGAGTCAACTGAAGAAATTAACATTGATAATATTGAAAAATTATCTGATGAGGAGTTTGATGAATTATTTTCTAATTTAAAGGGTTGGAATAAATTAGTTTTTGATGCTATTGAAGATACTTTAAGTGAAACTTTCACTTTGGATTTATTATTGTCTCAAAAACGTATCTTATCTTATAAATCGAGAGGTGATGATTTGGAAGAGAAGGTTTTAGATAATTTAAATCAATTAATAGATTTGGGTTTGGTTTCAAAAATTAATAAAAATACCTATGTTAAATTGTGGGTGTAAGTTTATTAATATTATAAGGTTTTGTTGCTAAATCTTAAATATGGAATTAAATTGACAAAAAATTTTAGGATTTAATTATATTTTAGAATATAATAAAATCCTTATTAACATTATCCCGTGCTTGTTCCAGTATTAGAACTACTGCTTGATGAAGAGCTTGCATCATCTGTTGATGTTTCCACATCTGAACTACTTGAACTACTTGAACTACTTGAACTGTCTGAACTGGTACTGGATGAAATTTCAGAAATATCGTCATCACTGAAAGTATTGTCATATCCGTCACTACTGGTTGAAGTGTCGGGCTTTACTAAATTGTTTGAAGGGGTTTTATTTGCATTTGTTGGTGCAGATGACAAATTGTTGGAATTTGTGTATCCATCTGAGGTTGTAGTATTGGAAGTAATGTTTCCAGTTTTGTATTGTATGGATTTGGCCATATGAAGTGCTATATCCTTGTTGTCTACAGTTATGAGGATATTGTCGTGAGTTTGGTCATTGCCTGTAATGATGCAGTACATTGTGCCTCTGCCGTTAATCCCTAACTGTTCTCCATTTAATGTATATACGGTAAATCCGTCAATTGTCTCCTGTTTTTCAAAGTGGGTTATCACAATATCTTTTATATCTTTAAATCCTACTGCTCCACCCAATCCATTTAATCCTCTTGCATCTATCGCTTCGGCACTGTTGAATGTCATTAGGGCTCCTTGCTTGAATGTCCACATTTTGGCCCCAGTGTTATTAATTTCCCCATCATATTTCGCATCTTCGCTTGGAACTTCAATGCTTGTTCCATTTGGTGTTATTTCAATTCTTTCATAAGCTACATTGCTGGTTAATAGTCCAAATATGGCTCCAAATAGGATGCATATAATTACCAGAAGAATTCCTATTATAATGATCTTTTTAGTTTCCATAATTTACCTTGGTTCTTTCAATTACTTAAAATAAATGTTGGGTGGATATTTTCATTATTTACTAGTTGTGGTCTTATAGGATGTCGGATATCCATCTGAAGTTCTCTTACTTCGCATTGAATACTTTGGTTTTTAATTGCAAATGCGATTGCGTCATATTCGATTCCGTTCTTGGTTACTGTCAGGTTCTTTTGATGTGAGTATCCAATAGGGATAGCCCTTTCCCTGGGCTTCGGCATGTCTGTAGTCATCAGCGGCATCTTTTACCATCTGGTTCTATTCGTCCTCTTTGATTTCCCATCTGTATCCTTTGTCCTTGAACGTCTTTGTGTCAATAGGTACTGCAACTAGTACTGCCATAGTAATTCCCACAATAAATACAGATAACACAATTAATGTCATCTTCGTGGATTTGTTCATGTTATCTGTCTCCCAAACATTTTAATTATCGTTTTTAATGATAACTTGTTACTATATTATGCATATTATAATATATATAATTTAGGAAGTGTAAATTTTGAGAATTTTAACTATATGTTTTTATTTCTAAAAATAAAACTTAAAATGGATATATTTTTAGATTTAAATATTTTTCTCTAATTAGTATTATTATTTCTCTATCTTAAATTTAAGTTATATAAAAATAAAATTTATAACGTAAGCTGCTAAATATTAAATCATGAAAACTTTAAACGTAGTCGCAGCCATTATCAAAAAGGACAATCAGGTCCTTGCAACCAAGAGAGGCTACGGCGAATTCATCAACATGTGGGAATTTCCAGGCGGCAAAATAGAACCTGATGAAACAAAAGAGGAAGCTCTCATAAGGGAAATCAAAGAAGAGCTTGACTGCACAATAAAACCAATAAAATTCGCCCTGGACCTTGAATACCAGTATCCTACTTTTTATCTTAAAATGTCCTGCTTTGAAGCGGAAATAACTGAAGGAACTCCGAAACTTCTGGAACACAACGACGCCAGGTGGCTTACAAAAGACGAACTGAACGATGTAAATTGGATTCCTGCGGACCTCACAATTATCGATTACCTAAAAGAGACCATGGAGGATTGAAATGGCAGACAAAAGATTGGAACTGGCAAAAGCAAAGCTTGAACAACTCCAGAATAAATTGGAAAAAGTCAAAGGAACACCAAGAGAAGAGGAATTCCAAATCCAAATAGACAAACTCCAGGAATTAATCAAACACCTTGAAAGCGAGTAGATTAGATGAACATCGATGAAATCCTCAACGGAGCCAAAACCGCATTCATAAACCAGCACAACAGCTCCAGCGCAGATTTCACGCCAAAGCTTTTGTACAACAACCGTGACTCAAAGGTCATAAACTCCCTGAGGGATGAGCTTAGAAACTGTGACGAATTCATCATATCCTCTGCCTTCATCACCATGGGAGGCATAACTCCGCTTCTTGAGGAATTCAGATATCTTGAAAGCAACGGCATTAGGGGAAAAATCCTCACCACCGACTATCTCACCTTCACCGAACCCGAAGCGCTTAAAAAACTGGATTCATTCAATAATATCGAGGTCAAGCTCTATTCTCAAGAAAATGAGGGCTTCCACACCAAGGGATACATTTTCAAAAAGGGCAACATCTACAGGGGCATTGTCGGCAGCTCAAACATGACAATGAATGCCCTGAGCGTCAACAAGGAGTGGAATGTCGAATTCACGTCCCTTGCCGAAGGCGAGATGCTTTCAGACATCATTAGGGAATTTGACCTGCTGTGGGATGAGGCCGATGAGCTGAAAGATGCCTTGCCTATTTATGAGAAGGTTTATCATGCATCAAAGGCTTTCACGGATTTGAGAAAGACAACCAGGGAGCTGAAGGATAAAAACATTGCACTGACTCCAAACTATATGCAGGAGCAGTTTCTGGAAAACGTCAGAAATCTGATAAGTCATGGGGAAAATCGAGCTATCCTTGTTTCGGCTACAGGTACCGGAAAAACCTATGCTTCGGCATTTGCAGTTAGGGATTTCAAACCCAAGAGATTTTTATTCCTCGTTCATCGTGAACAGATTTTAAAGCAGTCAATAAGAGCATACCAGAATGTGTTCGGCGACCATGAAAAGTTCGGGCTGCTTTCGGGCAATTCCAAGGATTTCAACAAGCCTTATCTGTTTTCAACCATTCAGACAATGTCCAAGGAGGAGGTCTACACCAGATATCCTCGGGATTACTTTGATTATATAATAATAGATGAGGGCCACAAGGCGGGGGCTCTGTCATACATCAATGTGGTCAATTACTTCAGGCCGAAATTCCTGCTTGGAATGACTGCATCTCCCGAAAGGACTGACGGCTTTAACATTTACGACCTTTTTGACAACAACATCGCCCATGAAATCCGCCTTCAGGAAGCCTTGGATGAGGACCTCTTATGTCCGTTTCATTATTTCGGAATAACCGACGTTGAATTTGAGGACTCAACGGTCGATGATGATTTTTCAGACTTCAATCTTCTCGCATCCGATGAGCGCGTAAGCTACCTGATTGAAAAATCAGAGTTTTACGGATATTCCGGCGAGAGAAGAAAGGCATTGGTGTTCTGCTCAAGAAAGCGTGAGGCCAAGCTTCTTGCAGATAAGTTCAACAAAAGAGGATATCCGTCAGTATTTCTAAGCGGCGATGACTCACAGGAAAAACGTTTAGATGCAATCGACAGGCTCACCAATGACGACAATCCAGACAAACTGGAGTTCATCTTCACTGTGGACATCTTCAACGAGGGCGTTGACATTCCCGAAATCAATCAGGTATTGCTTGTAAGGCCGACCGAGTCTCCAATCATCTTCATCCAGCAGTTGGGAAGGGGACTTAGGAAATACCAGAACAAGGAGTATGTTGTCATTTTAGACTTTATCGGCAATTATAAAAACAATTTCATGATTCCGATTGCCCTTTCGGGGGACAGGTCCTATGACAAGGACAAAATCCGGAAGTATCTCATGGAGGGAAACAAGATCATTCCCGGCGCATCTTCAATCAACTTCGATGAGATTTCCCGAAAGCGCATATATGAGTCAATCAACAACACCTCCTTTTCAAGAAAGGCACTGTTTAAGGAAAAGTACGCTCAATTAAAATACAAGTTGGGACGGATACCTTCATTATATGACTTTGCAATCAATGCAGAATTCAATCCCGAACTGATACTTTCCCACAAGGACTTTCCGACATACCACGATTTTTTATTGGCAATCGAGGAGGACTATTCCCGAGAAATCGGAAATGCCGATGCGCTCAAGTTCATGAGCAAAAAACTCCTGAAGGGAATCCGGCCACATGAGCTTATAATCCTTGCATGCCTCAAGTGCAACAGGTACTTTACCGTCAGGCAAATCGAGGAATGCCTGAAGGATAATTTCAATCTGGACAATCAGCTTGAATCAATCAGAGGTGCAATAAACTTCCTGAGCCTTAACTTCTACAGGAAGGAAAAAGGGGAAGGCTATCAGGCAAACACAATAGAAAAGCTTGTTGAAAATCCCGAAAACCTCTTCTTTGATTTTAGCCCTGAGGCATATGATGATTTGGAAAACAGCAGGGACTACAGATTTGAGATATCCAAAAGCCTAAGCGATTCACTGGCCAATCCCGCATTTTCAAGTCACTTCGATGATGCATTGAAATACGCATTCTTCAAATACGACAATTTCTACAGAAATGATGCTAAATTCAGATTGTATGAAAAGTACTCACGTGAGGACGTCCTTAGAATCCTCAACTGGGATTACTACATGAACGGGCAGAACATCGGCGGATATAAGGTTAAGTACAACACCTGTCCGATTTTTGTAACCTACAACAAATCCGAAGACATCTCAGAGACAATAAACTACAATGATCACTTCATAACAAGGCAAAGCTTCTCATGGATGAGCAGAAACAACAGGAAGGTGTCATCCCCTGAGCTGGAGCCGATAATCAATTACACTGATTTGGATATCGAGCTTTTCATCCAGAAAAACAATGACGAGGGAATTGAATTCTACTACATCGGTAAATTAACTCCGGTTGACCACAAGCAGCTTTACCGTACAATCAACGACAAGGAGCAGCCTATCGTCAATTTCACTTTCAAAATCGATGTGGAAGTCAAGGACGAGCTTTATTCATATTTCGTCAATGACTGACGGGCCTTATTTGCAAGCAATATTCAATGTCATGCAATTCAGGTGATGGTATAAAAATATAGGGAATAAGGAACTAAATCCTCATTCTCAAATCATTTCGCAGCTACAGTATCGTAGTCTACAAGATATCCTTCCTGAAGGCCTCTAACTTCACAGCGAACGTTTTTGTGATTTTTGACGGCAAATGCGATTAGGTTATATTCGATTCCATCCTTTGTCACTGTCACGTTCTTCTGATGTGAGTATCCGATAGGTATTGCCCTTCCCTGGGCTTCGGCATGTCTGTATTCGGCATTGGCATCCTTCACCATCTGGTTCCATTCGCTCTCATTGATTTCCCATTTGTATCCCTTGTCCTCGAATTTCTTGAACTGTACCTGTTCGCCGGTTACTGCAGTCATTGCAATTCCTGCGATGAATACGCAAAGCACAATTAACATTATCTTCGTTTTCATGTTCATGTTTTCATCCCCTTTGTGTTATTAGATTATGTTTATCCTGATATATGTCCTTTTTTGATTCGACCTCCAGCAACGTCGAAGATGTGGTGTCCGCCCGACCCCTAATCATTCAAAGAATATTGAATATTCAATTCATCAGATGTAATGCATAACTAAATCATTGATTTTAATTGGGCAAAGATGCAATTAACTTGAAGGAGTCATTTTTCTTTAGGAAATGTCCAAAAATGGTGTATAAGTAAAAAGAGAAAAATTAAAAAAATAAGGATTTTTAATCCTTATTTGATTGTGATTTTAACTTTCTTGGTGACTTTGTTGTAGTATTTGTCGCCTTTGAAGGTTACTGTTGCCTTATAGGTTCCTTTTTTCTTAAGGTTTTTG
>NZ_CAJODJ010000036.1:0-33869 GCF_905233225.1 Methanobrevibacter sp. UBA212 | reverse complement strand
TCCCCTGCGGATTAATGCATTTGCAATCCGATTACTTTTCTCATTCAGCTGCCAGTAAGTTAAAGTGGCATCACAGGCAACCAATGCAACATCATCCGCCTTTTCAACGGCCTGATTTTCAAAGCGTTTATGTAAAATCGGATTTTCAACCGGTGAAAAGGTAGGCAATTCATCGCGTGGATTCAATTCTATTTCATTAATCTTCAATTGTTCGATATTTCCATCAATGAATTGATTCACAATGGATAAAACACTGTTCAAGAAAGTTTTAATGTATTTTTCACTGTAAAAACCGTTATTGTACAATATTTCCAATTCCAGATCTTCCTCATTTTCATTGACATTGAAAGTTACCTTATAGTCTGTTTCAAGGGAATTCAACCTTTTAATACCATACACGTTATTATCCAATATGATGTTTCCAAATTCGAGACTGTTGTAGGTGTACATGAATTCAGGCTTTAAATTGAATTCATCGGCGATTTTGATATATGGATAATTGCTATGTCTGATTCCATTTTTCCATATTTCATCGATTTGATTGAAAAGCTGCCTGATGGATATGTTTCTCTCATCATTAATGGAGACAATCGGCAAGGTTTTGACTAGAAATGCCTGAGTGTTCTTATAATTAGAATTCATTCTGCCGTTGAAAATTGTAGTCAGCAATGTCTTATCGGTGAATGTGTACTTATTCAATGCCAGTATTGTGCTTGCCATGAACAGTATGTTCGGCGAAATTCTTTTATCTGCACAGAATTCTTTTATTAATTTCAAATCGATATTTTCAGAAATGGATTGCAATCTGGCAATGTTTTCATCATTGCTCAAATCAGGAGTCAAAATGGTTGAGTCAACTTCTTTTGACAACTGGTCACGGAAATACCTTTCGCTTGCAGCATACTCATCGCTGCCCTTATCCTCATTTTCAATCAGAGAACAGACATAACCATTAAAGACTTCTTTTTCTATCTCTTTGCCATTGTATGCATTGGCGATGTTATTGAATAATGCTCCAACGGATTCCCCATCGGATATTATATGATGGATATCAAAGAATAAAATTATTTCATCATTAGTTTTATATATTTTGGCTCTGAACAGCTGATTATCCAATAATTCAAATCTTTTGACATCTTCTTTTTCTATTTCCCTATCAGAAATGTCATCTATTTCAATGATTGGAATTTCCTCAACAGCTATCGAATCATCCCTCTTGTGCATCAATTGCCCCTCATGAAGGACTATTCTTGTTTTGAGATAAGGATATGCATCAATTGTTTTAATAATAGAATCCCTTAATTTTAATGCATCGATTGACTTATCGAACCTGATTAGAGTCGGAAGATTGTATTGGGCCTCATCAGGATTTTGAGCACATTCATAATACACTCCCAGCTGATTGTCCATCAATGGATAAAATGTAATGTCATTTGAAGATTTTATCAGTTCATCTAAATCCTCGTCAAACTCGGCAATTTCAATACAATTAGCAATGTGTCGTATTGTAGGAGTTTTCAATAATTCTGAAATGTCCAGATTAACGTTGAACTCCTCATAAATCGCCGCATTGAATTTCATTAAAGATAGGGATGTGAATCCAAGAGCATAGAGATCATCGGTTACACCAAAACCATCACCACAGTCATTCAACATTTTAAATAACTTTTCTTCAGTGTCATTTTCAGGAGAAATGTTTTCAAATTCCAGTTCCGGTTCAGGCAATTGATTCAAATCCGCTTTGCCGTTTGGATTTTTTGGAATTTCGTCAAGCTGCATGAATGCAGTTGGAACCATATAATTGGCCAAATTTTCACTTAAATAACTTTTCAGCGAAGCCTTATCAATTTCCCCATCAGCAACATAATATGCACATAAGTGAGAGTTGTTGTTAATTTCCTTAATTACAACAACATTTTCCTTAATGTTTGGGTAGTTGCCGATGTTAAATTTAATCTCATCTATTTCAATTCTAAATCCTCTTAATTTGATTTGATTATCCTTTCTTCCTTTAATGACAAATTCATTGTCAGGTGTTTTGATTGCAAAATCGCCAGTTTTACAGTATGGGATTCCATTGATTTCAATGAAAACATCTTTAGTTTCATCCAAATTATAATATCCTTTCCCAACATTAGGTCCGCCAATGTATAATTCACCCATTACCCCATCAGGCACTAATTTTCCATCAATATCCCTAATGTCAGATATGGAATTTTTCAAGGATTTTCCAGCGGTTATATTATTTGGATCTATTATCTCTTTAGAAAGTGCTCCCGAAACGACTTCACTTTGTCCATAACCATTAAATACTGAAGCATCACAGTTATCTTTGATAAGATTGAAAGCATTTGGAGAGAATGGTTCACCACCCATAAAAATAGATTTAAAACAGGAAATTACATCCCCGAATTCATCAATTTCAAAATAGGATATTATTCTTGAAGGAGTTACCACCATAACTTCAGGATTTTGTTCCTTAATTAGGCCAATAAGATTTACAATGTTTTTTATTTCCAAATCACTTGCAAAGATTAATTTAATACCGTTTGTTACTCCTGTCAGAATATCGTGCAGTGATATGTTGAATGAAATTGTTGCAATGCTTAATATGCTTCTATACCTCGATAAAGAATTGTTTTCCACATGGTTACATACATTTTTATGAGTTATCATTACTCCCTTCGGAATTCCAGTGGATCCTGAGGTGTAGATTATATAAGCCAAATCATCAGCGCCGACATCAACATCAGGATTTTCTGTGTTGTTGCCTTCAAGCAAATCGCTAATGTCCAATGAGTTTTCTCCAGATTCTTCAGAGATGATATAATCCGCCTGACTGTTTTCATAAATATGATTAATCCTTTCTTGAGGATAATCCGGGTCAATAGGAATGAACGCACATCCCGCTTTCAGGATAGCTAAAATAGATGCAATCAAATTGCTGTTTCTTGAAAGCTTGATTAAAATATTGCTTTTAGGTTCAATTCCCTTTTCTATTAATGAATTTGCAATGATGTTTGCCTTTTCATTTAATTGATTGTAGGTTAAGGTGGCATCACATGCAACAAGAGCCACTTCATCTCCCTTTTCAATTGCCTGTCTTTCAAAACGCTTATGGATAAAAGGAAGATCAACTTCAGCGAAAGTGATTTCCTCCTCATTTACAAGAGCAATGTCACAGATGTCGGTTTCGTCAATGTCTGAATCAATCACAATGTCTATGATTTTTTCAAGGCTTGATATGAATAAATCAATGAATTCCTTTGTATATAATTCATTATTGTAAAATAAAGACAATAAGATGTTTTCATCATTTTCAACGATTCTTAAATAATTGGAATATTCGACATCTGACTTTAAATCTTCATCAAAAACATAATAGAATTCGGGTTTTAAATGAAAATCCTCACTATCATAACATTCATCGAATTTCAAGGCAGCATTATAATCCTCATTAATTTTTTCTAAAAATGTCCTAATGGATATCTGCCTGTTTTCGAATTTGGCGGCAAATGGAACATTATTCTGATTGAATATTAATGCTTCATCTGAAAAATTAAATTTGTTGAGTGTTAAAGTTAAACCCGCCAATAACAGAACATTGATTGAAATTGAATTGGACTCTGCAAATTCAATCAGATTTTCTTTTTTAATCTCACATTCTGATTTTTCGATTAAACCTTTCTCTTTTTCACCAGTTAGATTTGGGGAAATTAATGTTGATTCATCAAAATTGACCCATATTTTTGATGAATATTGTTTAAAAGAATCATCTGTGTTATAACTCATTTATATCAAACCTGAAATTTATTTATTATAATATTATATATTTCCAATAGTTTATAAATAATTTTTTCAGAATAAATTCAAGCTCGATATTAAAAAAAATAATAAAAGATAATTTTTAAATTATCTTAAAAATGCAAAATGCCCTCCATTATATAATTCATGATGCATTACAAAGGCGGGCATACTAATATTTTAATGTTTTTCAGTTTAGTGAATGCAGAGGAGATTATTTAGTTATTAGGTATTGCACCTTAACTTTTTTTAATTTCATATTTTATATTGTTGAAACCCAATACATTTGTAAATTTAAGGTTATCATCATCACAAACCTCTTTTTTGATTTCCTCAAATAAACCTTCCTTACCTGTATATTTAATGTTTACAGCAATATTGTCCTCATAGTCAATGACAAGAACCTCCACGGCAACATCCTCATCATTATTGTCAAATATGAAATTCAATATGGACTCAACATTTTTGCATTCCTCCTCCTTACAGTCAAGAGACATTAAGTGATTGGTCACTTCATTTTTCTCATTTCTGTTTTGCAAATTGAAGTTTTGCGTAAGCGGAATCAAATCTTTTCTGAATATAAGAAATCCGCCATATTGAGGTTCCCTTCGTTCAACAACTTTAACATAAATGATTGCTACAATAATTGTCAATACATTTGCCACTGCAAAGGAAATGAAAACACTGTTGATTCCCATAAATGGCATCAATCCGAATATTGCTGATAATGGACCTACAAACATTGCTATTGCAGATAAAGCTGTTGCAATTGCACTCCTTTCGATTGCTTCATAATAGAATATGAACACTGTAGCAAATACTGAAGGAATAAAGCATAATGAAAACATTCTAAGTGTGAACCTGAATGTTTCAACATTAGGAGATAGATTCAGCTTATAAAGCATCAGGAACAAATCCGGCACAATCCACAGGATTGCTGTAAATGCAACCGCAACAATCAGCGCAATCATGACGGCTTTTTTAAACAGATATTTGACATTTTTATAGTCATGCTGTGAGTAATATACCGGAATAATGGAGGAGAATGTCTCAATTAAACCTACAATCAGTATGCTGACAATCAAAAGAGAGTCCATACATGCAGTGTATGAAACCAATCCTATTTCCCCTAAGTAAACTGTAAGAATCCTATTGATAATGTAAACCAGGAAAACCTCAAATAAACCAGTACTTGCATTTGGGAAACCTGTTTTACAAATTTTATAAGCGGATCCAAACCATTCCTTAATGCTGATTTTTAAACGGAGATATTTATATGTCCTTTTAGGGTCGAAGTGATATTTCAGGGAAATGATTAAAGCAACTGAATAACCGATTAATGTGGCCAATGCGGCTCCCCCGATGCCCATGTGGAAGTGAGCCAGAAATACATAATCCAATATGATATTAATCACATTAGCAATGATGATTAGATAAGATGCAAAATTTGGCTGTCCGTCTACACGAATATACTGAGATAATACCCCCAATCCAGTGGATATTGGGAAACATAGGAATAAGAATGGAGCATATTGCTGAACATAAGGCAAAACACCAGCCGGAGGATGTAAAACGTTGATTAAGCTATCAGCAAAGAGACTGCATACAATCACCATTATTATACATATTATTACAGTACTTTCAATAGCTATAGTGAAATACTTATTGCTTCCATATTCATCAAATTCTCCCTTGCAGTTTAAAGATAATATCTGACCACCTAGCCCAAACAGCCATTCTAAAATTGTTATAAATAATACTACCGGTTCAAAAACTTGAATTGCCGCCAATGCACTCTCACCAATTAAGGAAGATACAAAAAACGAATCAAAAACTGCGGAAATGTTTAATGCCATTGCAATCAGCAAAGTTGGCAGCAGCAATTCCTTAAATTTAATGTTTGCTATAATATCCTTTTCCATAAAACTCCACCTTTCATTCAAAGTAATTAAATTTATTTAAATATTTTATTAGACTTCTAAGATAATCCTGAGTCAATATAGGCCAATCGATACCTAATGAATGAAGAATTTCTTTAGTTTGATCTGTCTTGACAATAAATTCATCCAATTCTTCATCATACTCATCTTCAGACAACTCATCAATTGACATGTCGGAAGTTATTAATCCCCGGATATTTTCATCCATGTTGTCCCTGCATATTTCAATGAATTCCCCATCTAAATAAGATAAATGTCATAACCGAATGAGTTTAAAGCTTCGATGATGTCATTATTATATTTGGATTTACACAGTTAAATACCCTACATTCATTAGGAGTTTTTGCTAAAGCCAAAGTTGCTTTTGCAACATAGTCAATAAGACTCATTTCAATTTCGTCATTATTCATATCTTCTGTAATGGCCTGAATATTTTTAATTGCTCTCAGTTCTCCTAAAAATGCATTTGTATCAAAGGTTTTCTGGAATAAACCGGCAGAATATCTTGCCATGAGGTTTCCTACCCTGACTATTCTAACATTCAGACCGTCACCGTTTACCAAATACCTATTCAACTGAAGATTTCTAGAACTATAATTCAAATATAGAATCATTTAAAAAATTTTAAATATTTTAAATATTTATAATAATAAGTAACGAATTATATTTAATTTTTTTAATTTTTTGATAGAATATAATTCATACATTTATATGGTGATTTAAATGGATATTAAAAAAGTTGTAGTAGCTGGCGGAGGAGTACTAGGCAGTCAGATTGCTTATCAATCTGCATACTGCGGATTCGATGTGACCGTTTGGTTAAGAAGTGAAGGTTCAATTGAAAGAGCCAAACCTAAATTTGAAAGATTACTAAACATCTATTTAGGCACACTTGAACAAATGAAAACAGACAAAACTGCATACTGCAGAGGATTCAGTAAAAAAACTGACCTAAGCAACGAAGAGATAGATACTTTAAAAGAGCAAGCTCAAAAAGCATTTGACAGTCTGAAATTAACTACAAGTTATGAAGAAGCAGTGGACGATGCTGACCTTGTAATTGAAGCAATTGCAGAAGACCCTAATCAAAAAATTCCATTTTATGAGGAGTTAGCAAAATATCTTCCAGAAAAAACAATTGTTGTGACAAACTCATCCACTTTACTTCCAAGCCAATTTGCAGAACACACCGGAAGACCTGAAAAATATCTTGCCTTCCACTTCGCAAATAACATATGGGCCCAAAACACTGCAGAAGTCATGCCACATCCCGGAACTGAACAAAAATACTTTGATGCCATTGTCCAGTTTGCAGAATACATCAACATGATTCCAATTAAAGTCTTAAAAGAACAACCTGGATACGTACTTAATTCATTGCTCGTTCCGTTCTTATCTGCAGGACAGGCCTTATGGGCTGAAGAAGTTGCAGAACCGGAAACAATTGATTTAACCTGGAGAGTTGCTACCGGTGCCCCAAATGGACCGTTCCAAATTTTAGATATCGTAGGTCTTGTAACTGCATATAACATCATTCTGATGGACCCTAGGTCCAAAGACCCTGAGACAACCCAGGGAAAAATTGCCCTGAAACTTAAAGAAAAGATAGATGCAGGCGAAACTGGTATAAATGCAGGTAAAGGATTCTATGAATATTAAATGACAATATCCTTTATTTTTTTCTTTTTTTCTAAAATCTGAAACCAAAGTGACTCAATACCTATTTTTGAATGTTATCTTTTCATGATTTACATTATCACTTGGAAAAAACATTATCCCATTCTTTTGTTATCCATTATAGCCACTTTTATTATTAGATGAAATCTATAATCATTTTAAAGTGAATTCCAATGTGACATCACCGGACCCCAGAACTTCATTTAGCTTATTGGAGTCAACATTATCTAGTTTACCGAGTTTTGTATAGCTCCATGAATGGGAACCGTAAAATAAGGATATTTTGTCTCCCTGATACAATACAATATCTCCTGGAGAGGTACCAATATTTTCATCACTTGTTGGAAGTGAAAAGCCTAAATCTCCCACTTTTTCAAAACCACCATATTCAGATGCATTGACTGTGATGTTGCCTTTTTTCAGCTCTTTAATAAATTCCTGTGTTGCAGAATTGTTTTCCAATTTAACATCAAATACCTCATCATTGATTTTGACTTTAACTAAATCATCCATACTATCATCTCCGCTAACCGCAGTGCAAACAATTAAACTCAATATGACTACAAAACAAATTTTTTTAATGAAAGACATCATATCACCTAAATACAGTTATTTTAAACTTAAGACCAATTTTACATCGCCAGTTCCCAGAATCTTCTTCAAATCTTTAATATTCTGTACCTTGCCCAGTTTTGTATAAGACCAGGAATTTGAATTATAGAATAGTGATATCTCATCACCATCATAAAGCACGATATCACCTGCCGAGGTGGTTATGTATTTGTCGCTTCTCGGAAGTGAAAAGCCCAAATCCCCAACTTTTTCAAATCCTCCATAATCTTCAGCATGAATTGTAACATCACCCTTCTTTAGCTTGTTCATCAGTGCTTTTGCTGCGGAATTATCTTCCAATTTCACCTTTAAAACATGATTATTGACTTTAAGGTTTATTACATTTGAACGAGCAATAGTTTTGATATATGTTTTTAAAACAGCCGATTTTACCTTAGAGTTTGATTTAATATTGATAACAACTTTGTGTTTGCCTTTAGGCAATGATTTCATGTTGAAACTTACAATCCCTTTTTTATCCGTTTTCAAAGAGTACTTCTTATAGTTTTTACCTGTGAAAACCTTTATCATTACTTTAATACTCTTCATCGGTTTTTTGGATTCCCTATTTTTAACCGCAATCTTGTACCTTTTAGATTCCTTATAATATCCTGTGATTTTTGGAGCTGAAATTTTTAGTTTGGCCTTTGATATTTTAATCGAACTATATTTAATCTTTGATAAGAACTTTTTAGAATCTTTAACATTTATTGTCACTTTATGAGTGCCAATGCCTAAATTAGATGCATAATATTTTGCAATTCCATTGGAATCAGTTGCTGCAGTGACTTTTTTATATTTTTTACCGGAATATACTTTTAAAATAAGTTTAACATTCACAACAGGTTTTTTAGTTTTGCTGTCAATCGCTTTTACCTTGAAATATTTGCCTGATCCGTATGTTGTTGATAATTTTGAAACAGACAGTGAAATCGATTCAGGTTCCGCTGAATTGCTTTTGGTCAATTCTGTTTGGGCACTTCCATTTGAAGCAGCGGACTCATTGAATATAGACATACTGTCACTTATTGATTCATTATTAACGACTACACCGGTTGCGTTATTCCTGTTTTCAGATGCATTGGCTGCAGAAATACTCAATATTGCTACAATGAAAATCAGCACCAAAACAATTTTTTTATCCAACATATCATCCCCCATCTAAGTCAAGAATATCAATATAAGTTTCTTTTATAAAGGTAATCTCATCATCCGTATAGAAATCTCCCTCATGAGTATCCAAAGCAAATATGATTAATTCATACAATACCCTATTTAGTTTCCTTCCTTTTGAAGTTAAGAAATATTCTGTTTCATAATCATTAATCTTTTTTCAATTAGATTGTTGTTTTCCATTGATTTAAGGCATCTTGCAAGAGATTTATTGTCCAGATTTGGACGATTTTCCTGAAATTGTGTAAAACGCTTCTTTCCCAAAAACAAATCCTTCAAAATGTAAAATGTCCATTTATTGCTTATGGTTTTAATTGCACTGCCCACAATGTTTCTTTCAAATTGATTTGCATACAATTTCTCTTCAAGTGCCATGAAAAATTATTTGTTCATTAATGCTTAAATAGTCATAGTGGCAAAAATGCCACAAAATCATTGGTAAAAAAAGTAAGGAAAAGAGATTATTTCATTTCCTTTTCCCAAATTCTTATTGTATTGACATTGGCCTTATCTGCCAATTCTTCCATTGTCTTAATTTCATCATCACTCAATTCAATGTTTACCGCATCGGCCGCATCTTCAACGTGGTGAACCTTTGTTGCTCCGACAATTGGAAGTGTTCCTTTGGCTATTGCCCATGCAATAGGCAACTGTGCAACTTTTGCATCATGGTTTTCTGCAATTTCTGCAATTGCCTTATTCAACTCCTCAATTTCGGCCAAGCTTCCACCATATGCATTTGCCCTGTCTGATCCTTCAGGGAAAGGATGGGCAGTGCCATATTTGCCGGATAATGCACCTTGTTCTAAAACCATGTATGAGAAAAAGATTATGTCATTTTCTTTACAGTACTCAAGGATTCCTGAATCTTCAGATGAACGGTTGAGCAGACTGTAATGGTTTTGAACGGCTCCGAGCTTCAAGCCTGCCTCTTTTAAAATCTCATTTGCCTCTTTGATTTCTGCGAGATTATGGTTTGAAACACCAATCATTTTAATATCATGCTCTTTTGCGGTTTCAACCAGCTTTTTAGTCCAGTCAGGTGCTCCGACAGGATTGTGAATCCAGAAAATGTCAATGTCTTCAACTCCCAATATTTTTGCACTGTTTTCATACATTGATGTTACCTCATTTGCCTCAAACATTTCGGCAAGCTGCGGTGTGAATTTGGTTGAAATTACAAAATCCTCACGGTTGGAAGTCTTCAGGAATTCCCCTAAAACCTCTTCAGATTTTCCCATTCCATAGACATATGCAGTATCCCAAAGATTTAATCCCAATTCCATTGCCTTATCATAGATTGGTTTTAAGTCTTCGATTTTATGTTCGTTTCCGAAAGTTCCATCATTACCCCAAGCCCAGGCGCCGAGGGCAATTTTTGGAAGATTATCATTTAATGTCATGTTTAATTGTCTCAATTTATTACTATAAAAAGTTAAAGTGACGGCTATGACACCTAAACATTAAAATAAGACAAAATAGAAACTTTTAAACCATATGACATATTTTGATTTTGAACTTACACACTGCCCTGTTGAACTGTCCCTTGACATAATCAACAGAAAATGGGTTTTGCAAATTATTTGCGACATGTTCTTTGGAAAAACCAGATTCAGCGAATTTCAAAAGGAAAGACCTGAAATGTCAAACAAGGCATTGTCCAGAAGCTTGAGATTCATGGAAGAACAGGGATTGATTAAAAAAGATGCTGATGAATATTTCCTAACCGATAAAGGAAAATCCTTGAATAAAGTCATTTATGATTTGGTTGAATTTACCTTGGACAACAACAAAGAATTATACGATGAAAAAACAATTATAAAAGCAAAAGAAGGATTTGAAAAGCAATTATTAGAATAACATAGTTTTTAAATCAATAACTTGCTCTTCAACTTCCTTTACAACATCATCATTAACTTCCCTAATCAGCAATGATGAATCCGGATTATATAATTTTTTTGATTCTTTTTAACCAGATTCCTATTGGCGCTTGCAGTTTATAATTCCACAATTGCTGCAGGAGTAATTTTTCATGATATTTCCCTCATTGATTATTCTATTCTCATATTATCTTTTTGTCTTTCTTAAAAAATAATTATCCTCATATTTTACAATTCACCATGGCTTGATTTATCATCAATTTAAATACTACAATTAATAAATTAATAATATATAATAATTTTTAATCGACAGGCTGTTTCATCCGTATGGAGTTACTTTTAGTCAGTAAAGAAAAGCGGTAGGGTAATTTAAATGAAAATGTATAAGGATTATAGAAGATTAGAAAATATTGAAGAACTTCGTATTTATGATATCAATGAAAAAGAGTTATATAATCCGACACCCCTTGAATTCCATGTCGATGAAGTTCCATTTCCACAGCTCATGGGCAATATCCCCATGGATGTAAACATTCTAATACCTCATAACGATGGAAATGATTACATAATCAAATCAGCGGGAAACTTCATACTTAATCGAGGAAATCTGCAATTGGATGATGTGCGAGGAAGATTATTAAGCAAGATCTCACCGGTTTTTTATGAAATCTTTCACGAATCTCTCCAGGAAGTCTATAAATCTCAACAAACCAAAGTGATACATGTCTTCTATTACGGTGTGGAAAAGTTATCCAAAATCACCATCGTCAAGATCATTTATGAAATGAACAGGATATTCGTTTTAGCAGACCACATCAACACCGACAGGGGCACTTCCGACGAATTTGAAAAAATTCAGTATGCCGAGGACAAAGTCAACATGATGGAATACTTCACACAAACTGGAAGTTACCGCAGAATTGATGGAAAATATACCTGGACACAGGGAATATATAACATCATAAATCGCCCTAGGGAGGACTATGACGATTATCACAACATTGTTTTTGACTTGGCCATTCCCGAAGACAAGGAGCTGATTGAAAGAATCTTAAAAATTATGGATACAGACACAAGCCATCATGAAGACCTAATCAGAATCAGAACCGAAGACGGAACCCTGAAGTATCTTGAAATTAACCTATATTCTAACTTCGATGAAAACGGAAACTTGATTAGCCGTTACGGTTTATTTAACGATGTAACCCAATATTCCAAAAAATCCATGACAAAACCTGTTGATTTCCTATTGCAGGGCTTTAAAAACAGCAAAAAACTGGCATTGTTAATCGAACCATTAAATCCCAAACATTTTGAATTTTCAGAAGGATTTTATTATTTCATAAATAAAAATCCAAAAGATTATGTTCACTCCCTTGATGTTATCAACAATATCGTTGAAGAGAAAACAAAAAAACAGATAATCCGATTAGTTGAAGGAGAAGTGGACAGAATTGATGAAACATTCACATATAATGTCGATGGGGATGAAAATAATCAGAAAATCTGTGAACTGTACATTGAACGCTTTGAATTTAGTAAAAAGAATCATAGCCTCGGATTTTTAGCAGACATTACCGATGAAATGAATAAGCAGAAAGAATTGCGCGAGTCCAATGAACATCAAATCGTGTTAATAAAAGAGGTCCATCACAGAGTCAAAAACAATCTGCAGATTCTCAACAGTTTTCTGAATTTAGAAAGAAAAGTATACCGCAACGAACCGGAGGTAATCATCGACCATATGCAGGCACGCCTAACCTCACTTGCGCTATTGCATGAAAAGACATATAATACCCAGGACTTTAAAAACATTAATCTAAACGATTTCATGCAAGACCAGGACAATCAAATTAGAAATTTAGTCAGCATTAACGATAGCGTCGAATTTGAATCCAAAGTTGATGAAGACATCAATCTAACAATTGAAGTTATCACCCCATTATTATTAATCATCAATGAATTGATTATGAATGCCATGAAACATGCGTTCCCAGATGAAACTATTAAAAATAAGAAGATTACTAAGATTATAACTAAAATCGATGAAGATACCGCCCAAATGACATTCAAAGACAATGGTGTGGGCATTGAAGATCCTAAAAACATTTCTAAAAATCTGGGCTGCACAATCATTAAAAGCCTCACCAAACAATTGGACGGCAAAATTGAATTGGTGGAATACAGAAACGGAACAGAATATAAATTAACATTCCCTCTAAAAATGGTCCATACAATACATGGCTAAACACCTTTTTAATCTCACAAGCACAACCGTTCAAGTCTATGATGAAATGTTTCAACACCATCAAAATCATATTTTTTTAGAAATTAATTTATAGCAACGTCAATAAACATTTTAATATGGTTGTTTTGAGTATTGTTGTGCCGTGTTATAATGAAGAGGAATCTGTTACAATGTTTTTGGATGACATTCAAAAGACATTAGTTGCCTTTGATTATGAAGTCCTATTTATCAACGACGGCTCCAGCGACAGTACACTGGAAATAATAAGGAATCTGGCAGATTCCAACCCGAATGTTAAGTATATCTCATTTTCAAGAAATTTCGGAAAGGAATCTGCAATCTATGCAGGCCTTATTAATGCCACAGGCAATCTGGTATGTGTCATGGACGCTGACCTTCAGCACCCCCCAAACCTTCTGCCTGAAATGATTGAGGCCATATCTGAGGGCTATGATGTTGCAGCCGCAAAAAGGGTTTCAAAAAAAGGTGAACCCCCAGTCAATAAACTGGGATCCCATTTGTTCTATAAGCTGTTCAATGCCGTTTCCAGCCTGAATCTGGTGGAGGGAGCAACCGACTTCCGTGTGATGACACGCCAGGTCAGCGATGCGGTGCTTGAGTTGAGCGAATACAACAGGTTTTCAAAGGGGATTTTCCAATGGGTTGGCTTTGAAACCAAGTGGATTGAATATGAAAACGTGAAAAGGGTTGCGGGAGACAGCACATGGTCAATTTGGCAGCTGTTTAAATATTCCATTGAGGCCATTGTTGCATTTACGACAGTCCCCCTCTCGATATCCATATTTCTGGGAGCGATAATTTCAGTGCTTGCATTTATTTACCTTGCATTTATTGTGGTTAAATATCTTCTCTATTCAGATCCTGTCCAGGGTTTTGCAACTATAATGTGTACAATATTACTTTTGGGAGGCATACAATTGCTTTCAATTGGAATACTTGGAAAATACTTGGAAAAGACCTACAAGGAAACAAAAAACCGTCCAATTTTTATTGTTAAGGAGACAAATATCAATGATGAGTGATTGGATAAAGATTGACCGGGAACTGATACTGTATGTGGTCTTTGGAGCATTCACTTTTTTCGTCAATCTCATAAGCTATTTCTTCTTTGCAAATATGCTTGGCATCAATTATCTGGTTTCAAACGCTATAGCATGGTTTCTTTCAGTGCTATTTGCCTATATAACCAATAGGATTTGGGTGTTTGAAAGCAAGAGTCCTAATATCCTCAAGGAGATGTCTCTCTTTTTCGGAGGGAGAATATTTTCTGGGGTTGTGGATATGCTTTTGATGTATACATTCATCGACCTTCTTGTCCTTGACAGCTCAATATCAAAAATCATAGTTCAAATCATCGTGATAATTTTAAACTACATATTCTCAAAACTGATTGTCTTTAAGGATTAGCTCGTTGTAATGGATATGCAGTTCTTTTTAATTTACAAAAAAGGGAGGAAATCCCAACAGATCACTTCCTTGTTTCGTTGACTGTCAGTTTGGATATCTCAATTCCCTGATCGGACAGCAAGGTGGTCTTGTTGATTTTAGAATCCAGATTGAGGTCTCCCCATGTCATTATGTTAACCAGGTAGAAATGTCTGTCAGTATTGTTTTTGACAAGGGCCGAGATATCATTTTCCGACGTGTCTGTGAAGTTGAATGTATCATGCAGCTCATCCATCTTGTGTCCAAAGACATAGGTATATCTTACGCAATAGGTGTCGACCCTGTCGGAATAGTCCAGGAAGTATATCACTCCATTCAGCCTGGCCAGGACAAGTGATGCATTTTCATCCTGAGTGATTTGATTAAAGACATTTTCTTTAGTCAAGCCCTCATTATATACCGTCATGTTGGTGTTTACCATGTGTGCGGTTCCCGCAATCAGAAGCAGACAGATAAGGGCAAATGAACATATCATTGTCTTTTTGTCTTCAATCTTGCTGATTAGGATTGAAATTGCAAGCCATAGAACCGCTGCAGCAGGCATCAAATACCTTGCAAGCAAGATAGATTTGAATGTTAAAGACACAATAAGAGCCAATGCGATTGTTCCGATATAAACTCCAAAGCCTGTTAGAATATAAAAGTTGTCCAGAGTGTATTTTTCCTTGAGCTGCTTTTTATACATGTATGCGATAGCAATCAGAATCATAATTGCAATGATTGCAAATATGGAATCGCCGCAATGAGCATAGTACCCCACGGACTGGATAAGTGTATCAAATCTAACTCTAGGAACCCAAAATCCCTTGTGGATAGCAGTCAACTGATTTAAAAGAGTGAAAACCCAAGGCAAATATAAAAGAACTGCCACCACAATCGAAATGAACAGATGCTTAATCTGACTCCTGTTTTTAGCAATCACATAATATATTATAATCAAATAAAGGCACACTGCAGAAATAGCTGCAAAATAATGAGTATACGCACATAATACAGATGCAACAGTAACAATCACCCAGTATTTTATCTTTCCAGTAGTGAAAATTTCCTTTGTATAGATGAAAGCTATCAGAATGAACAGTATTGCCCAGCTGTACATTCTTGCTATTAGGAAATACAAGAAAAACTCACTCATGATTCCTAGTGAGAACGTAAAGAGTCCTGCGGTCAGCCATCCATAATCCTTTCTGATTTTTAAATATGAAATAGCCATGATGATTGGATATGGAATTATCGAAACCAGCCTTACCACATAGAGGTTATGGGAAGAGATTCCAAATAATCCGGAAAGATACATGGCAAACTTAAGTATCAGATAATATAATGGAGGATGCACATCCGCCGCAGTGGTGTTTATGAGGTCACCCACATTGAAATTGACAATAGTCAGTGTAAAATACTCATCAACATGCAAAATAAGTTGGTTGAGTGGTGTTATAAACATATAAATTAATATTATAAAACTCAATGCAAAAAAAGCCTTTCCAATTATATCCTTATTCTTGCTGTTGAATTCCATAATAAAACCTACATTAATATTTTTAGTTATTGAATATTAAATATTTTGTTAAGTTTATTTTAAAAAAAATTAATTATAAACTGGTCTTTTCCTATTTTAACGAGTGGATTCGACGAACTCACTGTATGTGATGAATTTATGATTTTGGTCTTTAAGCATCCCGATTAAATTGTCCAGTCTTTCCGCCATCTTTTGGCCGCTGTTTCTTTTTATGATGAATGGCATCTTGAATTCCGGATGATCCTTTAGCTCATAGAACTCCCACGGATGGAAGTATGTCGTGAAGTAACTGTCATGTTTTAGGGTGCGGCGAACCATCCAGTGATATACCTTTTCAGGAAGATTGTGCAGTGACAGCCAGAAGAGAGGAAATCTTAGTGTTGGAGTTACCGAAGCCGGTATTTGAACCACACCATCCTTTTCGAAATATGTTCTTGGAGTGTTCAGATTCATGTATCTTCCCGGAATAAATGCAGGATTGATGGACGAGTTATATACATATCCTACCCTCTTTATTTCACTGTCCTTGACGGGGAACATCCTGGGCTGACGGTAGCCCCTTATTTTAGTGTTCGTTATTTTTTCTAAAATCTCCTTGGACTTTGCAAAATCAGATTCCTTCGGCTCGAAGTGATCAACACCATGGGATGCGACTTCATGACCCTCTTTTAGCATTCGATTCATTGTTTTTGGAGCGTTTTCGGCAAAATTTGCTGTGCAGAATAATGTGGCCCTGACATCATTCCTTTTAAGGATATCCAGAATGATGTTTGTGCCTTCAACCGACACATCCATGCCTTCCTCAAGCGGATAGGCGACTCCATGCTCACGGGGCACATCAAACTCCTCAATATCAAAACTTAACAATATCATGATTTCCCTTTTTTAAAAAATCGGATGATTTATCCATCTTTAAGAAAAACTTCAAGATAGATATTTCTTTTTAATAATTAATATAATTAATCTCCTTTTAAGGAGGTTATTAAAAACCCGCATTAATATATGTTTTATTCCACAATATAAAAACAATCTACTTTGTGTATCAATATAGCTAGGCTCATTGACCTCTTTTACAACATCTCCCTCATTAACATCCCCAATCAGCAAGGGCGAATCAGGATTATGCAATTTTTGATTCCTTTTGACCGCATAACACACTTCAAATTATCTACTACTTTTAGTAAAATTTATTCTATATCATGCAAACAAAATAAATCAAAACTAAATAATTTCTGCCAACACTCAAACCATTTTAAAAAAAAGGCAAATGAGAGATTGTCTCTCATTGTTTTTTAATATTTTTATTTTTTATCCGCAGCGTTATAATTAACATAGCTGCTAACACGATGGCTAATCCATACATTACAGATGCCATTGCATTCTGAATAATTATATCTGCAGTATCTACAACAATACTATCTTGTCCCTCTATAGTGTCTAATTTTTGGAAGTAGTCATAAACCTCCTGATGGAATTGTTCATCTCCTGAATAATCAGGCGCATAGGTATCGACTGCAGTACTAATACCGCCCATAACTCCAAGAATTAGAATTATTCCAATGATTGCTGTACCCAATGAGGAACCTAATGTCTCACCAGTTGTAATAATACCAGATGCATTATTTTGGCCTTCAGCAGGAACATCGAATAATGCAACATCCGCTGCTAAAGCCATCATAAAACCAATACCTGTCCCAAGTAAAAACTGTCCTGGAATTAAATCCAGCATGTTTACATTTAATTTAAATTGATAACTTAAAATCAGACATCCTACAATAGAGATTATACATCCTACTGCCATGAGTGTCTTGTGATTCAGTTTTCCTATTAGTTTTGGAGCGGTCAATGAAAAAATAAACAAAGCCATAACAAATGGAAGTGAAGCCAAACCAGTATCAAATGGATTTAACTGCAATACACTTTGGAAAAACAGAACCATTACAAAAAATGTTCCTGATATTACAATATTATATAATAACTTAATAGATGTACCTATACGCAAATTTTTGTCTCTAAATAATTCAACATCAAGCAATGGCACCTTGCCTGACCTTTTTCTTTTGAGTTCAAACCATATAAAGATTGCCAAGACTATCAATCCCAAAATTATCTCAATTATGCTGGTAGCAACATCCTTAGTCAGAGTCAAAATACCAAGCACAAGCAAAAGAAGACATATACCGGAAAGTATAGCACCAATAATATCAAGATCGCTTTTAGATTCAGTAGGTTTAAAATCAGGTATTTTATTTTGCATTACTAAAATAAATAAAATGAATATTAATTCAAATGCAAAAGTGTATCTCCAGCTGAAAAAAGTTGTAATAAGCCCACCAAGGAGTGGAGCTAAAATATCTGCAAGTCCTGCCATTACACCGAGAGTTGCCAAAGCAATTGTACGCTTTCTGCCGGAATATATTCCGCTTATTATTGAAACTATGGCAGGCAGCATTAATGCCGCAGCAACACCTTTAATCGCTGCCCATCCGACAAAAAACATTGTAACACTTGAACTTAATACTGCAGCAAATATTCCTATACCAAAAAGTGCAGCACCAATTACAAACAGTTTCTTTTTACCAACTATGTCCTGAAGTTTGGTACTGAACAGTATCAACGCAGCAGTGTACAAAACGACACAATCATTTGAATAGTACTAACATCAGCATTCAAATCAACAACAATTCGAGAAATGCTAACATTCATGAAGAAAGAGTCCAACACTATAATAAATGAAGCACAAGCCACAACTATTAAAGGAAACCAAGAATTTTCATTAGCCTTTACATTCATATTTATTAATCCTCCAAAAAATTAATTTTAAAAAATATTTTAACATTCAAACTTAAACATGAACTTAATTTTATATTTGCTTTCCAAACGATTAAATTTTTGGATGGAATTTTTACATAATACTGCAAGAACACCACAATTCTGTAAGATTGATTTTCAAATGCATTCTATGAACATCAAATATCAAAGGCCTAACTAAAAACTACATCAATCTAGTTTGAGCATCAATATAGCTTGGCTCTGAAATTTCCTTTACGGTTTCACCATCTTTAACATCCTCGATTAACAATGGTGAGTCCGGATTATGCAACTTCTGATTCATTTTAACCAACTTCATGTAACTGTTTGCATAATATCCGAAGGTTAGTGAATTTCCATTGGGAAATATCCATGAATGTTCTGTTCCATCCCACTTTGGTTGATGCTTGCATTATTTTGAACTTCCTTTCGATTTAACCACTGACTTGCTTTATGTATTAAAGCTCCTTTACGCTTCAAGTCAGATAAAGTACGTCTCAATATGAGTGCGTGATACTCATTGGCATCATCCTGAACATAAAACAAAGCCCTCATTAAAAGACTTGTTGATTTGGAACCGCCAGCTGCACCACCGATTAACACTTCCTTTTCTGTGGCTAGTATCATCTCGGCCTGCTTTGGAAAAGGATTGAAAGGTATATATTGATTTTCATATACACATTTCTGAAGAATGGCCTTGTCTTTAGCGTCAAGATGGAATTTGCCGTTTTTATCATACATCGTTATCATCTATCTGTTTTGCAAGAATCCCTATTTCTTCCATCATGTCCTTTTGTGAAAGTTCAATTTTCTTATCTTCAAGTTCAAGAACCCTGTTTTGGAACAGTCTGTCCATTTCATCTTTGAATAATTTGTTTCTAGCGTCAAATGCTTTAACGGACAGTTCAAGATATCTTATTTTCAGTTCTGTCAGGTCAAGCAGGTATCTTGCAAGGCTTTTTTCATTGGCATGATATCTTACTTCCTTATCTAATTTTTCAAAGTCAATTTCTATACCTACTGCATTTTTGGTGATTTTATCTAAGTTTTCCAAACCAGTTTTAATGTCTGTGCCTGCTGCTGGAGTATGGTGTCAATAGCTAAATCAATATTATCCTGATGGATGTTATTGTCTGTAATTTGTCTTTGGGAGATTGCTCTGTTTGTTAATGCATCTTTATCTCTTGCTCTTGGGTCTTTGTTATTGTCTGTTAGATTGTATTTCTTTTTGAATCTTGAAAATGTTGCCCTGCTCACTTCAAGTTCATGTTCTTCAGCCATCCATCATCTAACGCTTGCATCCGTGGCGCCTGAAGTTTTCATGGTTATTATTTCATCCAAAAGCGTTTCCAGAAAATCGTTCTTGTTTAACTTTAATGATGCCTTGAATTTCCTGTAGGTAGTATCTGCAACATTCCTATCATATTTTGTTTTCAATAATTCTCTAACTTCATTATTGCTCATTCCTTTTCTGCAGCAGTTGATTATTTCCTGTTCATGCTGTTCTAAAAAATAGATTACATCAGAATTTCCCTGACCCATAGGTAACCCCCTATAAATCTCTTAATTCCTTTTCAGGCTGTTCCTTTTTGGCTTGGATTATTTTGTATTCATTTTGTTTTATTAGTTTTTGAAGAACTGGATCACTGTCAATAATTTCGATAGTTTCTTCAGCATCGCCAATAGCTATCAGTTTTGCTCCAAGCTCATAGGCATCTTTATGGTTGAAGGTTGATTCTTCTACTATTTTTTTGAGTGTTAAATCCACTCTTGCGCTGATGTTGGTTTTTTCCGGTAACATAATATATTAATTTATTATGTATTATATATAAAATTATATTATTTAAAAAATATAAAAGTAATAATAATTTTTATTATTACCTTTTCAATTAAAAATAGTTTCTTTTTAGAGTTATTACCTGAGATTTTTGTTTTGAAGTTTTATTCTTCCATTTCGTCAAGTTCCTTTTGAAGGTCGTGGATTTGCATTTCCTTGTAGAATCTTTCGAACTTTCCTGTTTCGATAAGATATGCTGAAACTTCAAGAGCATCCCTATAGGTATAATTGGACTCTTTTATAATTTGCTTTTTATCTTCATCCATATAGGATGAAGTATTATTAACATTGGCCATAGCTATTACAACCTGTATATAATAATTAATATAATATTTTATTATTACATTTATATAAATCTATCAGATATTAAAAGAATATTTTTTATCCTAAAAACTCATCAGTTCTATCCCCATATTTACAATAAGATATGATTAATATAATCAATAGCTATTTTATTTCTTTTAATTTAATGAATTGACTTTAACATTAACGGCAAGGTTTTCCAGAATTAAATCTGATTTAAAATTGAGATATATATGCAAGAGTTTAGATAAGAATATTATCATCCAGAGCTGATGTTAATGTTAAAAAAAAAGAATAATAGCTAACTTTAACGTTAACTACTGTACAAATCTGTAAATATCCAGCTTGGATCATATGCTATGAGGTATCCATCTTCACACCAGATTGATTTTACATTTCCTGAAGTTATGTCTGCTACTGCAGCAGGATCACGGTTAATCCATTTTCCTCCAGTATGTTTTTTATGTCTTAATCTTAATCTGATGTGACCGGTTCCTGAGACTCGGCATTTGACATGGACAAACTGCACATCATAACCTAATGATTTAGCTATTCTGTAATATACTTGTCCCCAGTCAACACAATTGGAACCTTTACTGGATTTAGCATCTGTTATTGTTTTCTTGTCTGTTTTTTGTGAATCGAAATACTTGAGATATAATTTAATATTTGGCAGTCACTGAAATTCTTGAAAAATCAGATTTTATCCAACTAATAATTTTCACAAAACATCTATAAAACATATTATTCCTATAACATTATATGCAAATAAATAGAAATATGTCCATATGACAGTTAAAGAGATTTCAGAATATATAACATTTCCAAGAACTTTTGAAAAATACAGATGGTACAAGCCTATACTTGTTTTCATAATAGGTGCAATAATATATTTAATACTCAGCCTAATATTAATTGCCGTTTTCTCTGCAATATGTGGAGAAAACATTATGGCCCAACTCCTGCATGGAGGATATGAAGTCATGAACTCCGAGATAGGCGAAATCTATTCTCATTTGGCAATAGCCATCATGATTCCATCTTTGTACCTTGCAACTAAAATTGTTAAGGACAGACCGTTTTCCTCATACTCCTCTTCACGTGGAGGATGGAACACCCAACTCTACCTCAAGGCATTTATAATACCGTTTATTTTATTCCTTGTCGTTGGAATTATTGAACACGCAATACTGGGTAATGTGGGAAATTATCATTTTACAATACTGTTTTTTATAATCCTCCTAATTGTAGTGCCGCTACAATGTATTGCTGAAGAATACGTATACCGTGGACTTCTTATGCAAACATTAGGATCATGGTTTAACATACCATTATTGGCAGTGATTCTCCAAGCCATAATCTTTGGATTCACCCACGGATACAATGGTATAGGAAACATTGGGATAATAATTTCAGGTTTAGTAATGGGATTTTTAGCATGGAAAGCCAATGGTCTGGAAGTCAGTTCCGCATTCCATACTGCTAATAACTTATCCTTCAGCTTACTGGTCATGTTCGGAATTCAATCCTCAACCTCAACAATAGTAATGTCTGATTTAATAATTTCAACCATGAGTACTGTAATTTTTGGTATCTTACTTTATTACATCGGAAAGAGAAGCAACTGGTTTGGTGAGATTCCGGAAACCCCTCGGGAGGATGATTCTTAAATTGAGATACATCATCCATCTTTTAATCGATGGCTTTGAATATAATTGTCGCAAGGATATTTTACTAGTTGTCTGATAAGTCGGAGTGATTGCTCACTCCTTTCTTCTCACAACGGCTGGTGTCAGTTTCCAAGCCAAAGCAAATTTATTCTATATGAATAGGGTTCGAAAAATAAGTTTTGAATTGGTGATGGTAGGTGTTATGTTAATCAACTTACAATAGAATTAATTTAGGGGCCTGAATTTTTTTGGTTAAAATTCGGCTTAATTCATTTTATTTTTCTTATTTTTCATATTAATTTTTGATGGTTTGTAAAAATACATCGTAATAATTATTTATTTTATTAAAAAAGGTCTTAATAGGCTCTGTCTAAAATTGTCATGATGTAGCATCAATTTTTTGGTTGATTCAGAGATTTTGTAAGTTGTTTTTTTCATTGAATAAAACATTTCTTTCTATCCATCTGATTTTTTGCAGTCTTATCCATCTTATTAGTCCTTCTCTTGTTCGATATATTCTTTTTATATGGCTAGGCAGCGTTATTTTGAAGTATCCTTCGATTTTGTTGTTTGTTCTGGGTATTTGTGGGTTTTTGTGGTATTCTATTGTTTTGTCGAATTTTTTGTTTAGGTTTTTTAGGAATTTTTGTGTATTGTCATCAAATTGGTCTAGTTGGTGATATATTGTTCTAAATCTTCTTATTGCTGCTTTTGGAGTGTCTGTATCATAAATATTGGCTATTCTTTCGTTGATTCGTTCCTGTTCTTTTAGTTCTATTCTTTTTTGTTTTAATTCATTTCTGTATTTTCTGTTATCTTTCATTAATTTTTTTCGCTTTTTGATTCTTTTTGTCCTTGTTGTCTCTTTTTTTGATACTCTGTTGGGCATTCCTTTGCTGTATTCTTTTAGTTTTGTTATTCTTTCTTCGTTTTCTTTTATTTTTCTTTCCAGTGCTCGTATTCTTCTTTTTATTTTGTTGATTTTTTTGTAAGATTTGTGGTTGTGGTATTTGATGACGTGGAATATGCAGAGTTGGTGTTTTATGCAAATTCGTTCAATTATTAGTGGATAGATTACATTGCCATCAGTTATTAGTACTTTTTTAGGTAATCCGTCTAAGGAGTATTTTAGAAAGATTTCCACAAATTCTTGATCAAAATCTTCTTGATAAATTACTTGATTATTAATTATTAAGTTTGTTACTGCATCAATGATGGCTAATCGGACTGTTTTTATTCCATTTTCGTGCAAGAATTCTTCATCGTAGTGATATATCCCGCTGGGTTCGATTTTTGTTTCTTTTAGGAGTTTTTGAAGGTTTTCTTCTTTTTGTGTGATGAATGTTGTATCATATGTTGATTCGTGATAATATACTGTTTGACGGTTTAATCTTATTCCATTTTCGAATTTGATTATTTCTGCTTTCTTTTGATAGGATAAATAGGCAATGGATTCATATTCTAGTGATTTTTCGCAAATTGCACGGGTGTAATTGGAGTATCTTTTTATGAAATTTTCCAAACTTGTGAAATGTGTTTTTCCACATTCTGGACAGATATACTGTTTTTTACGTATGCCTCCCCATTTGTTAGGTTTAGCTGGCCTCGAACCATTACTGTTCATCGAAATATTACATTTGGGACACAATGGCCTTTCATATTCATAATAAACAATTTCTGTATAATAATCACCATAATACTCCTGGAAAAAGCCCAAATCATCAGGACTGATTAGATTACACACATTTAACTGTTCAGATTCAATAAAATACAAAGGTTTATTTAAAATGTCAACAATATTATAACTTGTAAAGGGGTTTATTGAGAGCATATATAATAATATACCCTTTACATTATTTATATACTTCTATTTTTAAAATAACCAAACCTAACCACTCAAAAATAGTATAACTTGATATTCACCAAGTTACAAAAATATCCGCATACAATCAACTTGTTTAATATAAAAATAGAACCATTCCATCAGAATAAAACTTCATCAAAAAACATTAAATTTAACTAACCGCAAAATACGATTTAATCAATTCAAAAAGTAAACAATAATCCATTTCAAATATGGAGAATTAAAATATCCCTAAAATTAATACAACAATATAACAACTCATGATTAATCAAATAAAGCATAGGCCATCATGACAATTTTAGACAGAGCCAAATTCTATTGTATTTTTACAAACACCACTCAATTACCATGATAAAATTAAAAAACAATGAAAATTAGAAGGAATTTGAATTAAAAAAATTCAGACCCCTAAAAGAATTATAAAAAAAGGTTTTATTCACATTGTGTTAAATCAATTGCCTGTGAAGATGTCTGTCCAATGGAAATCCCAACCCAAAGAGCAATTTCAAAAATGAACAGAAAATCCGTATGGAGAATCTGGCAACTCCTAAATCTTGATTGAAACCCGAACAAACATGTTTGCATGTAAAAATCACACATGAAATTAATTAATCTTTTTGATAGTCAATAATCGCGAATAACCTTTTGATGCTTGAAAATGCAGTTTCAATAGAAGCCATTGAAGTGCTTAGTTTCTTAATAGGTTTTGTCATTAATTGCCCATACATAATAATCGCCAATAGGGTTCCCAGCTGTATCTCATTTACTGATAAAAGGTAAACCCCTGCAATATAAACAGTTATATTACTTACATTTGTTAAGAATGTTGTAATAGGCTCCATAAAATTAGTGATGTTTCTGGATTTTATATAATTGTCAATTACAGTTTTATTGATTTTTTTAAACCCTTTTTCATGGAATGAATGGCGATTTGACAGTCCTCTTTCAAAATAGCTCATCAATCGGCCCAACTGCTTTTGATGACCATCATAATGGGCTCTAGATTTAACGTCACATATATAAAAGCAGATGGCATAAACCGGTAATATAACCAGATATATCAAGCTTAATCTAACATCTGTCATCAACATCAATACCGCTACAAGGACTATCGATATGATTTGCGCAAAAATTTCAGAAATGCGGGAAGAGACGAACTCCCTGATGTTCATCACGTCATTATTCAATCTGGATAGAATCTGACCCTTTGAATTTTCCTGAATGAACCCTGAACCGATAAGGTCAATCTTGTCAAATAAGTTCATTCTTAAATTATAGGCAACCTTTTCACCGATAACTCCCATGATTCTCTTTGGAGGCAACTTAAACAGATACCCTACAGAATATAATACCAGCAACAAGGCAAGATTAGTGTAGATGGCAACATCGTTAGATGAATTCACATTAGAACCCAATAAATCAACCGTCTTTCCTGCAACTTTAGGAGCATAAACCATACACAATGTAGATGCGGTAAGTAAAATCATTGATATTATTGTTTTGGCCTTATCGTCTTTCAATATTCTGCGGAATTTTTGAATGAGGTCCTTTCTTTCAGCCCATATGCCCTTATCCCCACAATCAATATCTTCCTCAACAATTTCTATTTCTTTTGGATTATCAGTTGCGTTATCAGATTTTATGATTTTATCTTCAATATTCAGGACTTCCTCTAAACGCACGGAAGTGGCATATGCACGTGGCCACCTATCAATTAACGCTGGAACAAATGTCAAGGTAGAAACGAAGTAGGCGACATATATCAGAATAATAAATGAATCAATTATGCTGTCGGTTTCAAAGCCAATGCTGTATCCGGAATTAATCATTGCGAATGTAATCAGAACAATAGTATATAAACCCCACAATAATACCGGCCCGAGGTAATACTGACTTAAGATATACTTAACGTTTTTATCATAGGAATTCTCACATGCCTTTTCAAATTCAGCTTCATACTCCTGTTTTTTAAATGGAATCCTGCAGGCAATATCAGTGATTTTAGACAGAAACATCAGGTTTAACTTCCCATATGTCTTTTTAGCTCTGAAAAATATTTTTACAATTTGTTTCATTCTAAAAATTACAAGCAGGGCAATAACGCCAACAAATGACAGGAAGAATATCGCATAAGTCCCATCAATCAATGCTATTTCATATATAATTGCTGTGAGCGTAACTGGAATCAGCATTAACTGTGTGAGTATTATCACTATAAATCCCTGTTCTGAGGACATCCCTCTGGTTGACCGTGTGGTTAGTCCGGAAATTTTAAATTTGGCAATTTCCTCATCAGGCAAGTTCATTAGAATATGAAAGATTTTCTCACGGACAGTATATGCAGCTTTTGAAGCCACCCTTGTTGAGAGAAAAGAGACAGCATAAATGGCAATCATCACAAAGGCCGTATACACTAACATGTATAATCCGGATTTGAAAAGCAAGTCTATTTTCTGTTCTTTAACTCCAGTTAAAGCAGTGCCGAACAAATCAATTATTTCCATTTGAAAAAATGTCTGAATAATGAGTAATGCAAAAATGATTATTATTGTTTTCCATTGGAATTTTAATGCAACACTCAAAAACTTTTTCATAATACTAATTTAGTTTTAAAGTAAAAAATATTTTCCCTCACTGCGCCACGAATATATCTCGTATGAATTAAGAAGAAAAATTTAGCCATTGCATTAATATTTTGTTGTAATCAATATAGGTTGGTTCATTGACTTCCTTTACAACATCACTATCTTTAACATCACCAATCCTCCACAGTAGGTATGGCCTAAGAATCTCCGGCTCATACAAGCTGTAGAGGTTCAATTATCCCATAGTTACAGTAACATTTGGCAACAACAAACAAGGTTAAATCAAAATCTGAATTATCTTAACCATCTACAGTGTCACTTTTATTTTTTATGCCGAATACTGTTATTATTAATAATATTATCGTAATTATTATCATCATTAAGGAAGTTAAACTGAATGAATTGACAGAAATCTGATTATGAGTAATTTTTCCATTTGCCAATATCTGCATTATCACGACTGTAATGGATGAACCTATAGCCCCTATAACCTGCCTTACAGTGTTGTTGATTGCCGTTGCATCTTCAACATCCCCTGCTACAACACTCATTGCCCATGTAATGGCCGGTGACAGACCGAGTCCGCAACCGATTCCCCTGATTATCTGAGTAATTAACAGATATTCGAATGAGGAATTCATATTATAATTCATCATGGCGGCAAAACAAATTATATTTAAAACTGATGAAGCTATTAAAACAGGCTTTATTCCAATTTTATCTGCCAATACCGGACCAATGAAGTTAAACACTATCATAATTATTGCTGCAGGGAACAATATGAGTCCAGATTCTGTTGAAGAGTAATATGCTACGTTTTGAACAAATAAAGGCACAACTACATTGATTCCACACATTATAAAGTAGAGCAATGCTGCAAAAACAGTCCCATATACAAAATACTTATTTTTCAGCACATTCAAGTTGACCAACGGTTTTTCAATCTTATTTTGGCGATTGACAAACATTATTAATGAAATTGCTCCGACAACAATTGGTAAAATTACATGAGTTAAACTGAATCCAAACTCTGCAACATTTGAAAATCCAATCATCAGCCCCACGCAAAACAGTATTGACAATATCAATGAAGGAACATCCAATGGATACTTTTCTGTTTCAAGCTCGAAGTTTACTAAAAGCATTGACAAAATTAAGATTGCTACAGCAATTATTGCCAGGAATTCAAAAATAACTCTCCAGTTATATAAATCGACAATGAATCCACCAATTGTCGGTCCCATTGCAGGCACAATTCCAACAAGGAATCCCATTAAGCCCATGAAAAATCCCCATTTTTCCTCAGGCATTATCCTGAAAATTAATATCTGACCTATTGGTATTAAAATACCTGTTCCCATAGCTTCCAGGATTCTACCAACAATCAGCATTTCAATGCCTGTTGATAAAAAACAAATCACTGATCCCATTATGAACAATATGAGAGAGGTTATCAATATTGTTTTAATTTTAAATCTTTTTGTAATATATGCTGTTGGAGGAATCATTACTCCAAGCACCAATAGAAATACTGAATATGTCCATTGCGCAGTTGCTGAAGATACTGCAAAATCATCCATATAATAAGGTAAACTTGTTGTTACAATACTTTGTGAGATTAATGTAACTGCAGAAGCCATGATAAGTATAATCAGGGTTATTAATCCACTTTTATTTTCAAATTCCATGATAAGTGTTCCATAATTTGTTGTCAATTAATAATTTATACATTTTACATTAAATATTTTAACAATTAGCCCAGTTATTGAACAACAGTGAGAAAAAAAGATACTTTTATATCTATTCCCAACTGCACAAATGCTAAAGAACAAAAATATAACAGTCCAAATGCATTAATTTAAAATAATCTTTGTTGTGAATCAACATAGCTGGGTTCATTACCCTCTTTTACAACATCACTCTCATCAATCTCACCGATCAGCAAGGGCGAATCAGGATTATGCAATTTTTGATTCTTTTTAACTAGCTTTATGTTACTGTTGGCATAACACACTTTAAATTATACACTACTTTTAGTTAAACTTGTTTTATACAATACACCTAATTCTTGTTAAAAAATTAAAATTAATTGCATGTTTGCATAATAGTAACGAAATTATCCTATTAATAATAGTGAAATTTTTCTTGAAACAAAAAAAGAAAATAATAGTTACTTTTTAAAGTAACTTACAAGTTTTCATTGAAAAATTCTGCAATCTTTTCAAAGGGAATTACATCAGTTTTATAGTACAAATCCGTGTGAACCGCATCAGGAATAATCATTAGCTCCTTATTGTCCCCAGTCAATTTTGCAAATTCATCCTCTGAGAAATATCTGGAATGTGCATTTTCCCCATGAATCATTAAAATTGGTGTTCTGATTTCATCAGAATAAGCTATAATCGGCTGAGATATGAATGACATGCATCCTATTACATTCCATCCATCATTTGAACCCGGAGATCTTGGATGGTATCCCAACGGTTCAATGTAAAAGTCATGATAATCCTTTACAAATTGTGGCAGGTCATCAGTCACTTCTTTTATGACCCCACCGGCTTTTGCATATTCTCCATTTTTAAAGTCTTCGGTTCTCTGATTGTTTAGGGCAACTTTCATTTCATATCTTGCATTGGCATTATCATCAGCATCATAATACCCCTTTGCAGTAATGCGAGTCATATTATACATTGTTGAGGTGACTGTTGCTTTAATACGGGTATCAAGGGACGCAGCATTTAATGCCATTCCTCCCCATCCGCAGATTCCACAAATTCCGACCCTGTCACTGTCAACATCATCTGATGTGACAAGATAGTCAACTGCAGCCTGGAAATCTTCAGTGTTGATGTCTGGAGATGCCATATCACGAGGCTCACCTGAGCTTTCACCGGTAAATGATGGATCAAAAGCTATTGTCAAAAATCCCCTTTCAGCCAATGTTTGCGCATAGAGACCTGAAACCTGCTCTTTTACAGCACCGAATGGTCCTGCGCATGCAATAGCAGGCAATTTTTCCTTAGAATCTTTTGGTTTGTATAAATCTGCAACCAAAGTGATTCCATACCTATTTCTGAATGTTACCTTTTCATGGTCTACATTATCGCTTTTGGGAAAAACCTTATCCCATTCTTTTGTCATCTCAATATTTTCCATAATAACACCTTTTCATATTATTTGATGAAATTTATAATTATTTTAAACTTAACTCCAATGTAACATCACCGGACCCCAGAACTTCCTTTAGCTTATTGGAGCCAACATTATCTATTTTACCCAGTTTTGTATAGCTCCATGAATGGGAACCATAAAACAAGGATATTTTGTCTCCCTGATACAATACAATATCCCCCGGAGCGGTACCAATATTTTCATCACTTGTTGGAAGTGAAAAGCCTAAATCTCCCACTTTTTCAAAACCACCATACTCCGATGCATTAACTGTGACATTTCCTTTTTTCAGTTCTTTAACCAGTTCCTGTGTGGCGGAATTGTTTTCCAATTTAACATCAAATACCTCATCATTGATTTTGACTTTAACTAAATAATCCATGCTGTCATCCCCGCTAACCGCAGTACAGGCAATTAAACCCAATATAATTATTAAACAGGATTTTTTAATAAAAGACATTGTATCGCCTCAAAATTATAAATTAAGAATATGAATATACTTTTCTTTTATGAAGATGATTTCTTCATTCGTGTAAAAATCTCCCTCATGGGCATCCAAAGCAAAAATGATTAATTCATACAATACCTTATTTAGTTTCATTCCTTTTGAAGTTAAGAAATATTCCGTTTCATGATTATTAATCTTTTTTTCAATTAGATTGTTGTTTTCCATTGATTTAAGGCATCTTGCAAGAGATTTATTGTCTAGATTTGGACGATTTTCCTGAAATTGTGAAAAACGCTTTTTTCCCAAAAACAAATCTTTTAAAATGTAAAAAGTCCATTTATTGCTTATGGATTTAATTGCACTGCCCACAATGTTTCTTTCAAATTGATTGCCATACAATTTTTCTTCAAGAGCCATGAAAAAATATTTGTTCATTAATATTTTAATAGTTATAGTGGCAAAAATGCCACAAATTCAGACATCTAGATAAAAGCAAAAGAAGGATTTAAAAAACAATTATTAGAATAATCTAGTCTGATCATCAATAAAGCTGGGTTCATTAACCTCTTTTACAACATCGCCATCATTAACATCCCCAATCAGCAACGGTGAATCTGGATCATGCAACTTCTGGTTCCTTTTGACCAACTTCATGTTGCTGTTGGCATAATAACATTAAATTTATAATCTCTTCTAATTAAATTTCATCACCCAACAAGAAATCTAAGATATTCATATTTCGTATTCCTCTCTTGACATATTAAACTCATCAATGGATATTATATATTTTTGGATAATTGTCCTTAACCAGAATCATGGGAGGAATTCCCTTTCAATTGTTTCTTCATGAAAAACCTATATGGATAAGTATAAGTTAACAAATTTTAAAAAATTAAAATTGTTGCATTATAAGTTTACAATTTGATTAACTTCTAAAAGCAGTCAATGGTTCAGACTTGTTAAAACTTCTTCAATGAAATATTCATGAATTAAAGTGTCCTCTGTTAATTCTGGATGAAATGAAATTGCAATGTTGTGTCCTTGCTGAATGGCTATTATTTCACCATCAAATTCTGACAATATCTTAATATCATTTTTGGACCCATCATAAGATTCAAGTGCCGGTGCTCTAATAAACACACCAGAATACTTTTGATTTAATATTTCAATTTCCGCTTCAAATGAATCCTTCTGCCTCCCATATGTATTTCTTTTAACAGTTATGTCCATAAGTTCAAGTAGCGGCTGGTTGAAATCTGTTTTTTTGCCAAGAAGCACCATTCCAGCACAAGTTCCAAAGACAGGAATATTATTTTCTTTAATAACTTTATCAATACCCCTTTCCTTAATGAGCTTGCCAATTACAGTACTTTCCCCACCGGATATGATTAATCCATCACATTTTTCAACATCATCACTGTATCTTACTTCTTCCACTTCTATATCGAGTTTTAAGTTTTCAACGGTTTTTCTTGTCATGTCAAAGTGTTCTGAAACTGCACCCTGAAGATTTAGGATTCCGATTTTTACCATCTAAGCACCTTAAAAAATAATTAAAAATATGAGGAATTTTAAATTCCCCTGTCCTGCATTCTGTCGGATTCGCTCAAAGTTGACATTTCCAGACCTTTCATGGCTTCGCCCAATCCTTTGGATACTTCCGCCAATACTTCAGGCTTGTCGTAATTTGCAGTTGCTTCAACTATTGCTTTTGCAAATGCTTCAGGATTGTTTGACTTGAATATTCCTGATCCCACAAAAATGCCGTCGGAACCTAACTGCATCATGAGTGATGCGTCAGCAGGTGTTGCAATTCCTCCTGCAGCAAAGTTGACAACAGGTAATTTGCCCAATTCTGCAGTTTGCTTTACAAGTTCAATTGGAGCTTCGATGTTTCGCGCATATTTCCAGAGTTCCTCTTCCTCCATTCCATGTATTGTTCTGATTTCTCCCATCACCATTCTCATGTGGCGAACTGCTTCTACAATGTTTCCTGTTCCAGGTTCTCCTTTGGTACGAATCATAGCTGCACCTTCGTCAATTCTCCTTAGTGCTTCACCAAGGTTACGTGCACCACATACGAATGGTATTGTAAATTCCTTTTTGTTAATGTGATATTCTTCATCTGCAGGTGTCAACACTTCACTTTCATCAATCATGTCAACTCCTAGGGTTTCCAATATTTGCGCTTCTGCAATATGGCCTATTCTTGCCTTTGCCATTACAGGGATGGATACTGCATCAACCACCTCTTCAACAATTGTTGGATCAGCCATTCTGGCCACTCCCCCAGCTGCACGAATGTCTGCAGGTACCTTCTCAAGTGCCATTACTGCCACCGCCCCTGCATCTTCTGCAATTGAAGCCTGTTCTGCATTCACTACGTCCATAATGACTCCGCCTTTTGTCATTTTTGCGAAACCTTCTTTTAGTACTTTTGTTCCTTTTTCTACCATTTTTTTGTTCTCCTATTTCTGAATTGCATGAAGGGTATATATTAAAAGGGCTCCCTAAAACGTTAATATAACAATAGTTATAATAACAATTATTAGTATATATTTTATCTATTTATATTTTTATCTATTTGAACCACCCCACCCTTAAAGAGGGTGGGGATTCCTGAATTTTTTCATTTGATTGGTTAATTTAAATGTTTTTTCAGGCCATCCCCGTTGAACCAGCGATTTAGTATATTAATTGCGGCGTTTATGTCTCTATCATGTGTTTTTCCGCAGTTTGTGCATTTCCATTTGCGTGTTTTGACTTTTAACTCTTTTTTTATGTGTCCGCAGTGGTGACATGTTCTGCTTGTGTTATGGCTTTTTACGAATTGTACGCCGTCTGCTTCGGGTTTGTAGAG
>NZ_CAJODJ010000035.1:0-18281 GCF_905233225.1 Methanobrevibacter sp. UBA212 | reverse complement strand
AAAATGGCTTGAATACTTATTTAACACGATTTTTGAGTATTTAAACACATATTTAATGAATTTCAACAGTTTATTTGGCTTAATGTCCTTGTTAATTTCCTTGATTTTTTTGAGTGCAGGCTTTTCAAAACCAAAATCCGAAAGATTTAATTGCTTTAAAAACAAACAACTAATTGGAGAATAGGTATTTTCGCGTTTCATATTAATATTTATTCTCCATTTTACTATATATAATTATATATTACTTATTTTTTCTAATCAATGTGAAATTTCAAGTGTAAATCTTAATACACAATAATCAGACAATTTTAATAGATTATAAGTAAAAATAGAAATAAAAATAAATTTTTAAAAAATTTTTGCAAAAATCAAATAGGATTTCTACAAAGCCTTTTTTTTTTAAATGATTGGTGATGAGTTTTCTTAAAGTTGTTTCATACTTGTTTTTGGTAGCCTAAATATTAAAATAAGGTAAATGAGAGATGATCTCTCATTTAAATTTTCATATCTTTCAGCCGCACTATCAGAACAAAAATAATTGCCATCAGTATGGCCGTCACTATCATTATGAATCCCATGGACTCCCGAGTAATGGTGTCTAAAATGTTTTCAACAGTGCTGTTCTCTTTAACAGTGTCTACACTGTCCATATTTTGGAAGTAATCATAGACATCTGACTCGAATGCTTCATCTCCTGAATGTTCAGGGATATACATGTCGACTGCATCAGAAACGCCTCCCATTATTCCAAGAACTAAAATTATTCCGATAATTGCTGTACCCATTGATTCGCCTAATGACTCTCCGATTGATGTGATGCCTGATGCGTTATTTTGACTTTCATCAGGGATATTGGCTAATGCAATATCTACAATTAAAGCCATTATAAAACCAAATCCTGCTCCTAATATGAACATTCCCGGCAGAATGTCTAAAGGTGTTGTGTCCAGTCTGAACTGATGGCTTAAAATCAGACATCCAATGATTGCTATTATGCTTCCTATTGCCATGAGTTTCTTGTGGCTTATTTTTTCCGTTAATGCCGGAGCCAGCATTGAGAAAATAAGCAATCCCACAGTCAGCGGAAGTGTGGCCAAACCGGTATCGAATGCATTTAATTCCAATACGCTTTGCAGATAGAGGGAAACTACAAACAATCCTCCTCCCATTATAAGATAACATAATATCATTATAATGGTGCCCACACGCAAGTTTCTGTCTTTAAATAAATCAATGTCAAGCAATGGTATTTTTCCATTTCTTTTTCTTCTGCTTTCAAACCATGCAAAGGCTGCCAAAACGATTATCCCACAATTATTACAGCTATGCTGGTATTGGTATTCTTGGATAGGGATAAAATACCAAGGATTAACAAAACAAGGCCAATAAATGAGATTATGGCGCCTGTAATGTCCAATTCACTTTTAGATTCTGTAGGTACGAAATCAGGTATTTTCTTTTGCATTATTAAAATAAAGGCAATGATTATTAATTCACATGCAAATCCATATCTCCAACTTAAAAATGTTGTCATCACTCCTCCGAAAAGCGGACCGACAGCAGATGCAACCGCACCCATAACGCCAACTATTGCCAAACCGGCCGTACGTCTTTCGCCGGAATAGGTTCCGCTTACAATGGAAACGGTGGCGGGCAGCATTAATGCCCCGGCAATACCTTCTATCACTGCCCATCCGATAAATAACATTGTATCGCTGGAACTTATTGCCGCAATCGATGTGCCGATACCATAAAGTACCGCACCGATTAAAAACAGTTTCTTTTTACCGACTATATCCTGAAGTTTGGCACTAAGCAGCATGAACGCCGCATTGAAGAGGGTATAAAATGTCATGATCATTTGATGGTATTCACATTAGTATGCAAATCATCAACAAGCTGGGTAATACTTACATTCATGAATGTAGAGTCCAAAGCTATAATAAAAGAAGCAAAAGCCACCACTATTAGCGGAATCCATGAGTGTTCCTTTATTGTTTCATTCATAGTTTATTTGTCCTCCATTTTTGTTAGTGACATTTAGTCATGTCTTAATTATTGATATATTTATAATTTCAATATTCCATAATTGTTTTTTCTCATTGTTGTGTTATATAGTTTTTTGAAAATTTCTGGTGAAGCGAAAAAACAGTCAGATATAAAATAGTCGTTTAATTAAAGGCTGATTCAGAAAAATAAGACAAAACAGGTTAAAATATTTAAAAATTAACAATTATAACATTTTATAGGTTAATCTAAATTCATTAAACCAATTTCTTCAAAACTAGAAAATGGGCCCGACGGGAATTGAACCCGCGACAACAAGGTTAAGAGCCAAGTGCTCTGCCAGACTGAGCTACGGGCCCATATGAAAAAATTTTTTTACAAAAATTCAATACTAATGTTATGTCATTTACTATATTTAACTATTTTGTTTTTATCATGAATATGTGGGAAAGCCATGATCTAAATCTAGTGTGTGAAATATTGTTTGTGCAGTATTTTTAGGTGAAAAGTAAAACTCACTGAAATCAGACTTGATGATTATCGGATATGATGTTTTTTAATGGATAGTAAAATGAAATCATGAGTAACATTTTGAAAGTCCTAAAATAATTTTCATCAGAAGTTTTAAATAATATTAAAATCAAATTAATATTTATCTTTCCTAATGAAAGAGTTATCTTATGAAAGTATATGGGATTAACATGAAAAATGAAAATTTGATAATTTATATCATGATGTTCGGTACATTTGGAGTATTGAGTACTGAAATGGGAGTGGTGGGGATATTGCCTCAAATTGCGCAATATTTTAATGTAGATATCACACAGGCAGGCTTGTTCGTGAGCTTGTTTGCACTGACTATTGCAATATGTGGGATATTCATGCCTCTTGTATTTTCAAAATTTGACAGAAAAAAAAGTTTCATTTTGGTTTTGGGGATTTTTACATTATTTTCAACAATCGGAGCATTTGTAAGTGATTTTAATATTGCATTGATCTGCAGAATAATACCTGCAATTTTCCATCCGATTTATTGTGGATTGGCATTGACGGTTGCCGCAGAAATAGTGGAACCAGAAAAAGCGCAGGATGCGGTAAGCAAGGTAATTATGGGAGTGTCAGCGGGGATGATTGTAGGAGTTCCGATAACAACATTTGTTGCAACAAACTTCGGATATCAATTTTCAATGCTGTGGTTCAGTCTGGTTACATTCCTGGCATTGATAGCTACAATAATATTTTTCCCAAGCCTGCCGGGTAAGGAACAATCCTATGGAAATCAAATTAAAGTAGCAACAACAGGAGTATTTATAATATCTGTTTTAGGAGTTATATTCTTAAATGGAGGCATGTATACTGCATATTCATACATTTCAGAATTTCTAAATTCATTAACTAACATATTCGGAACTGAATTAAGCATTGTACTGTTTATTTATGGAGTTGCATCAATTGTCGGAAACTGGCTTGGAGCCAAATTATTAAATTCCCAAACAAATAAAACGGTTTTATCATTTCCAATAATCTTTTCAATGTTGGTGGTTGGAATATTCATATTCGGAGGCGCTAAGATACCAATGATTGTCTTTATGATTTTTTGGGGACTGCTTGCGGGTATTGGTAATGATATTTCCCAATACTGGATGGTTTCAGCAGCACCCGACGCTCCTGAATTCGCAAATGGAATATTCTTAAGTATGGGAAATGTCGGAGTCACTTTAGGAACAACCATCGCCGGAGCAGTAGTTGCTGGAATGGGTGTCCAGTATGTAATGATTGCAGCTGTTGTGGTGATGATTATCGATTTAATACTGTTATCTATCAGAACATACAAATATCCAAGTGAGGCATAAAAATGACGTTACCTGCTCAATTCAAAAAGGAAAATTCACAAAATATATTCATATATCACTATGTCGAAGAAATGATTGCTGATTATACAAAATATGTTAAAGAAACATTGGATGACCCTGACATTACTGTTGCTGAACTGCCGTTTCTAATAAGGATTAGATATAGTGAAGAAACTACGCAAAAGGAATTGGTAGAACTGTTTAGAGTCAGTGAAGGATATACTGCTAAGCTTTTAAGGAAATTTGAAGATAAAGGATATCTGACTCGATGCGAAGATCCGACAAACAGGCGTAAAAAAATTGTCGAATTAACTTCACGGGGAACTGAAAAAACGGATGAGTTAATCAAATTAATTAATGATTGGGAAATGAAAGTAACAAAAAATATGAGTGATGAAGAGGTTAAAATGCTAAAAAGTTTATTATTTAAAGTAGTTGAACCATAATGATTTTTTAGCATCACAAAAGATTAATCTGGCGCTCTTCTCAATTCTAAAAATTCCTCTCTTATAATATATAGGTTAGTAAAAATTTCCAAAATAAAATATATTTTTTTGGTTTGTCAATCCCTTCCTCTAAATGGCAGTGAAGTTCAATTATAATTCATAATCTTCACAAAACTTTCCAAAGGATAAGGAATGTCCTAAATGACAATAATATTCAGTATACCCTTCACTATCAAAATCACCAACAATGCCGCCTCCACTGTCCATAAATTCTTCGTAGCAGTGTCTGCATTTCAAATCACAATAGTTGCCGCCAACTGTTTTATTCTTTTCTATTTTACCATTCATTTCTTTTTCTTTTGTGATTCTAACGTTTTTTTGTTCTTTGTTAGTTTTTTTTAATTCTTTTTTTATGATGTATTTAAGTTCTTCCTCACTTCTTTCTTCCTTTTTATTGATTAGTTTATCTTTTAGATTTTCTTTAATGGAAATTACATATTGTGGGCTAATATTGTTTTTTCTTATTTCTGATTTGATTTCTTCTGATTCGAATATTTTATCAATTGTTTTTAATTTTTTCTTTTTTTCTTTTTTCTCTTCAGCTATTCTTTCTCTCTCTTTTTCTATACTGTCGTTGACTGATTTTAATAAAGTTTTCTTTTGTTTTACATTAGATTTATCTATTTTAGCTCCGCAGTTTATGCAGAAATTATCTTCTTTTCTTATTTTAGCTCCACAGTTGGTGCAGAAATTATCCTCTTTTTCTAATTTTGTTCCACAGTTGGTGCAGAAATTATCTTCTTTTCTTATTTTAGCTCCACAATTCATGCAAAAGTTGGCCATATTACACCATTCCCAAAGTCTTCTTAAAGAAATTTCAGTTAAAAAACTTATTTATAGATTTTGTATGTTTTTATATTTGTCATGTTTTTTAAGCAAAAAGCAAAGTCAACCAATACAAAAATTTACTGTGTTGATGAACTTCCCGGGGTAAATAACAGGAATTTAACTGTTGAGGAATTACAACAAATGAATTGGTAATAATATAAATGTAAAATATTATGCAGAACCATTAAAAAGACTTAAATATTACTTTCAATTTATTATTATTATTTGGTGAAGGTATGGAAAAAGTATATAAAATTATTTTAATTTCTTTCATTGTTCTAATGGCTATTGGGGGAGCATTTCTTTTAATGGGTAATTCTTCACATATTGGTGAGGGACCGTCATATAATGCAAGTGCATTATCAAATAACCTTTCAATAAATATGGACAATTGGCGATATGATAAAACAAACGATATTTATTATCAGATAGGACTGGTATACTGTATGAATCCGGAAGATGCGACTTATGAATCCTGCGGAATATATGTGCCCGGCAAATACTTTGAGGGAACTAAAATTTCAAATGGAAAATATATCTGTAAGATTAATGAAAGTGCAAATGTTGGAAACTACACTGCCGGTTCTGCACCTATTGTAATGCCTATAGATACTCCACGTTATTCTGCATGCGCCGCACCTACCCGCTACAAGGCAGATAAAGTTAAGGCCTATACTGATGAGGGTTTCATTTATCTGGATGCGGGATGCAGGGGAAAAGACAATGCAGAAGCACCTGATGGAGTGGTTGACCTGAAATCCGCCATAACTTATTATAGGTTTAACGGTGATGTACTGCCTGGAAACAATGAGAAAATATTTGCCTTTGGACATAGTGGAGGAGGAGCTCAATCTGCAATACTGGGCGCTTCCGGAAACAGTGAATTATATAATCAGTATCTTGAGGATATTGGTGCTGCAATGGTTGATAAAAATGGAAATAGGTTATCAGATGCCATTGAAGGTTCAATGTGCTGGTGTCCAATAACAAATTTTGATACTGCTAATGAGGCATACGAATGGAATATGGGACAGTATGTAAGAAGTTCAAATACATTTGCAGGCGCCTTAAGCAATGACTTGGCAGAAGAATATGCCGTTTACATCAATGATTTAGGCCTCAAAGATCCAAACGGAAACACACTTACACTTAAAGAAAGTAAAGAGGGAGTTTATGCTTCAGGCAGCTACTACGATTATATGTTAGGTGTCACTGAAGAGTCATTGAACAATTTTTTAAATGATACAACATTTCCATATACCTCAAGTTCTGATGCTATTGAAGGTATGGACGGTAATGCACAATCGGATGATGGTGAAATGCCAACTAAAAGCAATGTTTCAGATTCATCAACAACTTATAAAACCGCAAAAGACTACATAAATTCCCTTAATGGAAAAGATAATTGGATTAAGTATGATTCAAGTACAAATACTGCTAAAATAGCCAGTCTTGAAGCATTTGTAAAACATTGCAAAAATCCCTCTCGACCAGTACCGGCTTTTGATTTGTTGAATCGATCCCAAATTGAAAACGAATTGTTCGCCCTTGATGCAAAAGGGCCGTCACATTTCGATAAAACGCTAGGCGATCTGCTTAACAACAACAGTAAAAAATACTCCAAATACAGTGATTACCCAAAAAATTACGCTAAAGAATATCGCGCTGATTTGGCTTCAAAAGACAGCTTAAACAACAGCATGGAAACTCGTGTGAACATGTACAATCCAATGTATTATCTATGTGATTATTATGAGGGTGCAGGAAGCTCGGATGTGGCCAATTACTGGAGAATAAATACTGGAATCGAACAGGGAGACACTTCACTCTGCGTTGATGTTAATTTATATTTGGCTGTTTTAAATAAAGTCGGCAAGGATAATGTTGATTTTTCAACAGTTTGGGATCAGGGACATATTCGGGCTGAAAGAACTGGTAGTTCCACCAGCAATTTCATTAACTGGGTAAATGATTGTTTAAACTAAAATGAGTGGATAATATCTAAAAAAAGAATGATTAAGATTAATCCTGGAAAAAAATAATAAAAACAACCCCTGTAAGGGATTGTCACGGCCTGCGATACGCAGGTATCCGCTCGAAAATAATAACATTTCGCTCACTAAAAAGCATGTTAAATAATCGGGAATCCTCAACTTCTTAAAAGTTGGATGAAGTTCAAATTCAATTTCTGGAGAAATGTGGCTGTAATTACTAGTGGGGATAGCTATTTATATATAACTTAAAAATTAAATCATTAATTAATTAAAATTATTTTGGAGAGAGATTATATGAAAGGAGATGTATATTACGGAAAAGGAATTAGGGAACTTGAAGGGGAATATCCTGATTTATATGAGTTGGTGTCTGATTTGAACAGCACTGTATGGGAAGGCAAGGTCATTGACTATAAAACCCAAAAACTGATTGCTATTGGAATTACCGCTTCACGTGCTGACCCAAGAGCTACCAAAAAACAGATGAGAAGTGCCATTGAAGTATTGGGCATTACAAAAGACGAAATCGTTGATGTCTTGAGGGTAGTTCTTTTGACTTCAGGTATGCCTGCATTTTCCAAATCACTTCAAATCTTAAACAGTGTTGTCGAAGCTATCGAAGAGGAAAGAGAAGATAAGGCTTAATTCTTCTCTTATTTTTTTTAGCATTCTGTGTTATATAATATTTAACCTAAAATCTGATAGACCATCTCACCTATAAAAAACAGGATAAACAAAATCATTCCTATATTTAAATACACTGTTTTAAACGGATTTTTCAAATTGATTTGTGTTTTTGCACCATTAAATCTTGCCTTTTTAATTTTGGTAAGTCCATAAAGTCCAATTATTAAAGAAATTAATATGATTGCAACATATCCTAGTATTATCAATGCATCAATAGGATTTGGGTTTATTTGGATATTTGAAACTGAATTGGCAAGGATTAGGCTCATGACTGATCCCATAAAGTTTACAATTGCATGCAGGATTATGGTGTAGGTTATCTTTCCGGTCCTGATGTAGACATATGCGAAAAACCCTCCCATCAGGAATGCATAGAAGAACTGGTTCAGGTTTCCGTGGAAAAATGCAAAGAGCACTGCGGACAATATTATTGATACCTTTGCACCATACTTTATTGTTCTGTCAATTAAAAATTTCCTGAAAAGGATTTCCTCACATATCGGAGCGAATATGCTGATTACCAACAGATTAATCCAAATGTCGGCGCTGTTGATTAATTGCTGAACCGGATTTGCAATATCGCTTTGCATTGCACCGCTTAAAAGCATTGTAATAATCAAACCGGCCATGTTTCCAATCCACATTAATGTTATGGTGATTCCAGTGTAAAGTATGAATGTTTTTACACTGATGCCTGCCTTTTCGATTTCAACGTCATCCAGTTTTTTCATAAGCCAATAGAAGATTGGAAACGGAAGGATATAATTGCATAGTGATGATATTACAGTCACTATGTTTATGTCGTGCAGATATTCCGGATTTATCAAGGAAATGATGTTGACTATGATTATCTGAAGTACTATTGCCATTATGCCAAGTATCAGGTAATTTGCCCCTATTTTTGAGAAAAACTTTTTGTGAATGTTCAATTTTTCACCTATATTCATAATTAAAATTTTTAAAATATAAATGTTATTGTAATTTTTTACATGGGAGTATTTTTTCTAAAGTTTTTATACCATTAAAACATAATTTAATATGTATAAAAAAATATTTGATTAAGTGATTTAATGTTTGATAATTATAAGAATAAGTTTGTTCCATTGATTTTGCCAATCTGCATAATCATCTTCTGGTATCTTATTACCGAAGGATGGGGCATCGTCAATCCATACATCCTTCCGGGTCCGATAACAGTCTGTCAATCCGCCTGGGAGTTAATATTAAATGGAAAGCTTCTAACAAACACTCTTGATACTTTATATAAGGTATTTGCCGGTTTGATTTTAGCTGCTGTTGTTGCCATTCCTTTAGGAATCCTTCTTGGATGGTATAAGACTCTGGAAGACATTGCAACTTTGGTAATCAGTGTATTAAGGCCAATTCCTCCTGTTGCATGGATTCCATTTTCAATTCTTTGGTTTGGAATAGGAATGTTTCCGGCGGTTTTCATTATTTTTATGGGTTGCGTATTCCCGATATTGGTCTATACAATTGATGGAGTTAAAAGAACTGACAAGGTTTTAATTGAATCAGCTCAAACATTGGGTGCAAGCGATTGGAACGTTTTGAAAAGGGTAATCCTGCCTTCAACAGTCCCATATATTGTTTCAGGTTTGAAAGTTGGAATCGGTATTGCTTTGATGTGTACCATTTCAGCCGAAATGGTTGGTTCAAGCAGCGGTTTAGGTTATATGATTTTGACAGCAACCAGTCTGTTTGATCCAGGTACAACAGTTGTTGGTATGTTAGATATTGGGTTAATAGGTATTATTTTTGATTATATATTTACTAAAATCCAAAATAGGATATTCTGGTAGGTGTTAATGTGTCAATTGAAGTAAAAAATATTAATAAATCTTTTAAAAGTAAAAAAACAGACAATCTATCAGTTTTAGAAGGCATTAATCTACATATTGATGATGGGGAATTTGTTTGTCTTTTAGGGCCTTCAGGATGTGGAAAAACCACTCTATTAAGATTAATCGCAGGTCTTGACCAGCCTAGCTCTGGCGAAATCATTGCCAATGGCGATAAGGTGGATAAGCCATCCGGAGACAGGGCTGTAATTTTTCAGCAATATTCACTGTTCCCATGGTTAACTGTCCTGCAGAATGTGACATTTGGTTTGGAGATGACCAAAAAGGGATCTAAGGAAGAAAATATTGCTGCGGCCGAGAGGTACCTTACAAGTGTCGGTTTAATTGACTTTAAGGATAGCTATCCTCATGAACTTTCAGGTGGTATGAAACAAAGGGTTGCAATTATCAGATCTCTGCTTAATCATTCACCAATCCTTCTCATGGATGAGCCGTTTTCTGCATTGGATATGCAAAATAGGCACAAGCTTCAAGAACAGCTCATAGGGGTTTGGAAGAGATTTGAAAACACAATAGTTTTCGTAACCCACGATGTCGATGAAGCCGTATATCTGGCTGATAAAATTGTCATCATGGGCAAAAACCCTGGAAGAATTGAAAACGTTGTTGAAGTGGATATGGAAAGGCCGAGAAAAAGAGATTCACAGGAATTCATCGCACTTCAGGACTCAATTGTTGAAAACTTAGATATGGGAGACTAGTTATATTTTAGCTATTAATGTCCCATAATTTCCATTTTTTATTCCATCATAAACATAATCCATCGCCTTAAAACAAGAATCCATTAAAGAATTTTCTTTTGCTAAATATGCAGTTATTGCAGATGACAGATTACATCCTGAACCGTGTAGGTTTTCGGTTTCAATCAAATCCTGTTTTTTGACTGTTATTTCATTATTGACATTGATTACATTAATTCCGTCCAAATGCCCGCCGGTGATAAAGCAGTTGCAGTCAATAAGTTCAGTTGCTTTGATGGCATCCTCTTTGTTATTGATGTTAATTCCGCTTAGCTTTTCGGCTTCGCTGACGTTTGGTGTGGTCAGTATTGATTTTGGAAGCAAATATTTATTGAAAGCATCGGCTATGTCCTCTTTTGTCAAATTTCCACCTGAAGTTGCAACCATTACCGGATCCACCACAGCTTTCAAGTCATATTCTTTAACCTTTTCAGCTACAAGTTTGATTATTTCCGGTGAGTATAGCATTCCTGTCTTGATGAATTCCACGTCATATGCATCCATCACGGAATCTATCTGCTCTTCAATATATTCCGGTGAAACTGGCTGGGTTGAGAAAAATTCATAGGGATTTTGTGATGTCAGTGCGGTTACGATGCCTGTTCCGTAAACTCCAATGGCCTGAAATGTTTTCAAATCAGCAAAAATGCCTGCGCCTCCTGACGGGTCAACGCCTGCAATGCTCATCACTATCATCTAATCATCTCTTGTGACTTTCAGGCGTTCGGATCCACGGAAGGACTCAACATTAACCTTAAGCTCCTTCAAATATTGTCTTGTGTGGGTTTTTTTGCCGTGAATCATGATTTCACCCAAATCTTCAGTTGTATTGACATCCAATGCCATGAAAAATGAATCATGGACCTGCGGATTGAGTTTTTTCCTTTCTGCAGCCTGAAGGTGCTCTTCATAACTGAATCCTTCATATCTTGTGCGGATGGCCATAGGTTTCATAATTATCATGTTGGTTCCGCCGCCTTTTGACGGGACAATGATGAAATCCAGACTTTTGGATGCGTCAATCAGCATCTGAACATTTGTTTTGCCAATCAATGGAATGTCTGAAGGAACTATAATTACCTTTCTTGTTTTTCCTTTGCATATTTTCATTGCCTGTGTAAGTGCCTTGTTCAGGTTTGAATTGTCATTTTCCTGAATTGTATTCACATTCAAACTTTCCGCATAGCTTAACACATCTTCGTCACGGCTAATGATGAAAATTTTATCCACATGCTTTTTTAAGGTATCGGTTACGTCCCGAAGCATGGCTTTTAAAAGATTTTCCCTCTCTTCTGCAGATAAAAATGGAGAAAGCCTTGTTTTTGCATTTTTGAATGTGGTTACTGGAATTATCGCATAAATGTTGTCCATATTATCACTAGTATGTTTTGGCAATTAACGCAATGTATTTGGCATCTTTTCCACTGGCTATACATTTGCCTTCAGACACCTCTTCCTGAATGCCTAAAACGTCATAGCCTGTTTTTTCTTCAATTTCATGGCCGACGTCCTCATCTCCGCACCAGTAGAACTTGACGACATTTCCTGATTCCACTAGTTCTGGAATTTCATCAAGGGTATTGGCGAATTTGACATGTTCCTCTTGGAAATCCCATGCCTGTGCAGAGAGGTTTTCAGAAGATTTGTCCAGTAAGTCAATAACATTATCCACTAAATCGTCATCCAATTGAATTTCAATCTTTTCTCCTTCGTCACGTCTCATTGCAACGGTGATATTGTTTTCAAGGTCTCTTGGTCCAAGTTCAAGCTTGACAGGTGTTCCCTTCAGTTCCCAGTCGTTGAATTTTTTACCCGGCCTGATGTCCCTGTCATCCAGCTGAACTCTTATGCCTTTTTCCTCCAATTGTTCTTTGATTTGTGAGCATTTTGCAAGAACTTCCTCTTTTCCTTTCTTGAATAAGATTGGAATGATGGTGACCTGATTCGGTGATACTTTCGGTGGTAGGCGCAATCCTGTTTCATCTCCATGAATTCCAATGACTGATGCGATGACTCTGTCGGATACTCCTGCACAGGTCTGATAAACCAATTTGTGTTCTCCGTCCTTGTCTTCAAAGGTAATGTCAAAAGTCTTTGCAAAGGTCTGACCCAGATTGTGGATTGTACCAATCTGCAGGGTTTTTCCGTTTGGCATTATGACATCAAAGGCCATTGTATAGTCTGAACCGGGGAACTTGTCCCATTCAGGTCTTCTGGAAATCAAATATGGAATTCCCAAATCGTCGAAGAATTCCTTATACATTTCAATGAAGTCCTGAATCTGCTCATCGGATTCCTTTTTTGTTGCATGAGCGGTATGGGCTTCCTTAAAGGTAGTGATTTCTCTAACTCTGATTAAAGGTCGGGTATGTTTTGTTTCGTATCTGAAAGTGTTTACAATCTGATACATTTTGATTGGCAAGTCAATATGTGTTCTGATCCATAATGAATACATAGGATATATTGCGGTTTCACTGGTTGGCCTTAAGGCCAGCTGTTCGTTCAATTCAGTCTGTCCACCTTTTGTAACCCAGTACACTTCATCTTCAAATCCCTTAACATGTATCCCTTCCTTTGCAAGTTCAGTTTCAGGAACAAGCATGGGGAACAGTACCTCATCATGGTCCTTGTCCAGCAGCTTTTTAATAATGTTCATTGAATGTTTTCTTATTTGAAAACCGTATGGTCTCCAAACCGCCATTCCCTTAATGGGATATCTTGAATCAGTTATGTCCGCTTGTTCTAAAATGTCATGAAACCATTCGTCAAAATTTTCCACCATATCACCTAAAATAATTTTTTATAATATTAAATTATCTGTTTTTAATAAGTATTAAAGTTATTTAAAGAAAAGTTATTTATAATTACTGTTGACATATATATCATTGTATAATTAATTTTAGGAGATATTATGAGCAACAGGAAAATACAAATGCCTCGTGAAGTTTACATTGATCCGGGTATTATTAAAGACACCGGTGAGATTTGCAGATCTTTGCATTTGGATAAAAAGATTCTAATCGTTACAGGTGCCCATACCTATGATATCGGTGCAAAACCTGTAATGGAAAGCCTTGAAAAGGAAGATATTGAATTTGATGTAATCAAAGTTGACAGAGCATCCTATGAATCAATATCTGAAGTTGAAGAATTAATCACTCCTGACACCACAGTTTTAGGCGTTGGCGGTGGAAAGGTTATTGATGTGGCGAAGTTATCTTCATATAATCAGGGCGTCTATTTTGTATCCATGCCAACAACTGCTTCTCATGACGGTATTGTATCTCCTATGGCATCAATCAAAAACCCTAACACTTCAATATCAGCAACCGCCCACTCGCCAATAGCGGTCATTGCGGATTCCGAAATTCTTGCACAGTCTCCATTCAGACTCTTGGCGGCAGGATGTGCAGACCTGATTGCAAACTTTACTGCCATCAAGGATTGGGAATTGGCCCATAGGTTGAAGAATGAATCGTTTTCAGAGTCTGCTGCGGCATTGTCAATAATGTCAGCCCACCTGATTACCGACAACATTGCCAACATCAAACCTAATCTTGAGCCTAGTGCAAGAATCGTCATGAAATCGCTCTTCAGCGGAGGAATGGCAATAAGCATTGCCGGTTCATCAAGGCCTGCAAGCGGTTCTGAGCACATGTTCTCACATTCTCTTGACAAGATTTTGGACAAGCCTGCACTTCACGGCGAGCAGTGCGGTGTTGGAACAATCATGATGATGTATCTTCACGGAGGGGATTGGAAAGCAATAAGAGACTCCCTAAAGGCTGTAGATGCTCCAACCACTGCAAAAGAATTGAACATTGCTGAAGAGGATATTATTGAAGCATTGATGATGGCTCATGAAATCAGACCTGAAAGATATACTATTTTAGGAGACAATGGAATTTCAAAAGAAGCTGCTTATGAATTGGCTTATAAAACAGAGGTGATTTAATGATAACACTGATAGGTATAGATTTAGCAAAAAAAGGTCAAGAATTTGTTTTTCTAGGTCCTGCCAAGGAATGTGAAGACTGCAGATTTAAGTCATCCTGTATCGGAAACTTGGAGAAGAACAGGAAATACGTTGTAACTGAAGTAAAGGAAAATGAACAGAACTGTCCTATCCATGCTGAAGGCAAAGTAATTCCTGTTGAAGTTGACAGAGCTGAAATAGAAATACTAACCACTTCAAAAAACATTTTTGAAGGATCAACATTTACATATGATGCTCCTGACTGTGACGAAAACTGTGATTATCATGATTTGTGTTTCCCTGAAGGACTGTTTGAAAAGGACAAGTGCATAGTATTGGAAAACAATGGAAAACATAAAGGGGAATGCAAGAAAGGCTTAAAACTTAATAACTTAACTTTAGGATTTGTGATTTAAATGAAAGATACTAGTAGCAATAGTTCTTCTAAAATGAATGCAGGATACAAAGCTGCAGAATATGTCGAAGATGGAATGGTCTTAGGGCTTGGAACAGGTTCAACCACACACTTTTTCATTGAAAAGGTGGGCATGAGAATCAGAGATGAAGGAATAAACGTGATGGGAATTCCGACATCCTTCCAATCATTGCTGAAGGCCAAGGAATGGAACATTCCAATAACCACCTTGGAAGAGCATGACATTGACCTGTCCGTTGACGGGGCAGATGAAGTCGACTCCGAATTCAATCTCATTAAGGGTGGGGGAGCTGCCCACACTAAAGAAAAGATTGTTGATTATGCAGCAGACAAATTCATAGTTATAGTTGACGAATCCAAAGTCGTTGATGAATTGGGAAATTTCCCTGTTCCTGTTGAAGTGCTTCCGGATGCATCCAGAATGGTTATTAAGGAGCTTGAAGATATGGGAGCTGCCTGTGAGATAAGGATGGCCCAAAGAAAGGACGGTCCTGTAATCACCGACAATGGAAACTTTGTAATCGACGCCAAGTTTGAAAAAATTGAATCTCCCGCACACCTTGAAATCGACTTGAATATGATTCCGGGTGTTGTGGAAAACGGAATCTTTTCACAGATGGTTGATAAGGTTATTATAGGAACTGATGACGGTACCAAAGAGTTATAGTGATTCAAATGCCGATGTTTGACGTTCCGGATATTAGGGATATGCTCTATAAGGTTGTAATCGTATGTGGAGCTATAATTGTAATCTATGGTGTTTTGTGGCTATTGGTTAGTTTGGGCATAATCCCAGCGATTATTACGGCCGTATTTCCTCCGATAGTCCTGATAATAATAGGACTGTTTGTCATTTACACCGTTGTCGACCACAGAAAAAATTATTACTGATTTTAATTTTAAAAAAAGAAAATTTAAGAAGAGACTTTAATCTCTTCTATTTTTTAACTGTTATTTTCACTTTTTTGGTTGCTGCCTTGTAAAGGCCAGTTCCTTTGAATTTGATAACTGCTGAATATTTACCTTTTTTAGTTAACTTTTTAAGATTGAAGGTTGCTTTACCTTTAGCGTTGGTAGTTGCTTTGTATGTTTTTCCTTTAACTTTTAAGGTAACTTTAAGTCCTTTAATAGCTTTGTTAGCTGCCTTTAAAGTAATGGTATACTTTTTATTTTTGGCTTTGGCTTTGAAAGTTTTCTTTTTAGCAGTTATTTTGACAGCTTTTTTGGTTACTTTAGCAGGTTCAGGCGCAGGTGCAGGTGTAGGCGCAGGAGCATCTTTAACAGTAATGGTAGCGATTGCGTTTCCTGCCTTATTGTAGTAATCACTTACAGTATATGCCTTTGCAGTGTAATTGCCTGTAGGTAAACTTAATTCAATGGAAGCTTTACCGTTGGCATCTGTTTTGATGGAATATACTGTTTCACCAATGCTGATTGAACCGGTTTTATTTGCAATGGCATTGCCTTTGCTGTCTTTTAAGGTAATTTCAAATGTGCCGTTTTTATTGCTTTCCAAAGTGACATTGTTTGCGACTAGGTTAACCTTTTGTGAGTCGTAGTAGGTTCCTTCGAAAGGTGCTGGATTGGCTTCAGTCGGATAATATCTGCTTTCTGACTGCACAAGGAAATATTCAAATGTAGGTGGGAACGGCAATTTGTCCGGAGTGAATGAATTTTTGCCGATGGTAATGTTATAATAAGGGTTTAGTCCTCCATTTCCACCGAGCATAATTGCAATTCTGCTTCCCATTAAAGTATTGTTGAATATGCAGATGTTGTTGGATCCGTAACATGTTATTGAACTTATTTTTGACTGTTTGATTGTATTTCCATAAACCTTGTGTCCGGAGGAATGTAAAAGGTAGATTCCATCTTTGGAACCGGTGATTGTGTTGTTGTAAACAGTGACATTTTTCCCTTGGTTGAATCTTACATCAATACCGTGGTTTACGGCATTTGTAATTGTATTGTTTGCAATGATTGAATTTGCAGATCCGAAACATATGATACCTGTTGTGTATTGATTGCTTACTTTGTTATTTGTAATTAATGCATTAGGACGTCCTTGTTGCCTTTCACCGATGAACATACCCCAGGAGGCACCTTCAACATTACAGTTGGTAATTGTAAGGTTTGGACTGAGTATGGAATAAATGCCTGCGGTGCAGTATTCCCTTAAATTCTGGTTTATTCCGCTTGTGGAGTCATATCCAGGATACATGCATTTAATGTTCAAATCGCTTACGACAATGCTTGAAGCGTTCAGGCAGTATAATACTGCAGAATATGTAATTCCAAATCCTCCTTCATTGGTTTTATTTTTTACTCTTTCAGGAACCAAATCAAGTGAAGCGGAGTTATAGCTTATTAAAGTTGCATTATTTCCAATTACTTTAATGCTTTTTTCAATGTAAAGGGTTATGTTTTCAAATGCTGCATTCTTTTCAAATATTAAGGTGTCTCCGTTGTTCATTCCGTTGATGACTTCCTGAATTTGAGCATTGGTCATTCCTGAAGTTATTGTACGATTTGTTTCAGTTGGCTTTAATAGTGTATCATAATCGATAACAATTGGTCCTGGAACTTTAATTTCGCTAAATTCAACATAAGTTTCATTGGATTTACTGCTGTCAGTGTGAGTGCCCATCATTGCATCTACACTAGCGTAGTCTCCTTTTGCTTCAGCTACATAATAGCAGAATGAAGGTGGGAAAGGCAATGCATCCAATTTCCATTCATTTGTGCCGATTGTAACATTATTGTATCCGGTGTAAGTGCCTCCAACAGGTGCGCCTCCTCCTAAAAGAACGCCAATTCTTGAGTAATAAAATTTATTGTTATATATATTGATATTGCTTGCACCGCAACATGTAACTGAGCTTAATGAACAATCAATAATTGTATTTCCAGTTATAACATGTCCTTTGGAGTGCAATAGATAAATACCCTCTTTAGCACCAATTACTGTGTTGTTGATTATTTGTGCGTTTGGTCCTAGCTGGTGTCTGACGTCAATACCATGATTTTTAGCATTTGTTACGGTATTGTTTTTTATTTTTGACCTTGGGGATTGGAAACTGAATATTCCGGTTATTCCCTGATTTTTAACGTTATTGTTTTCTATAAGGGTATCTTCACAGTTCTGCAGCCATATACCCCAGGAACAGCCATCGATTGTAGTATTTGAGATGGTTGTCAAATTGGTTTTATATGCGTATATTACTGCATTGCTGTATTTCGGATCTTTTCCCATTGAAGTTCCGCTATGTGCTCCTGCAACAATGGTTATGTCTTTTAAAACCAAATTCTTTGTTTCAAGGAGGTATAATGTTGCAAGGTTGGTGATTGCGTATCCCCCTTCTGTTGTCTTGTCA
>NZ_CAJODJ010000034.1:0-20117 GCF_905233225.1 Methanobrevibacter sp. UBA212 | reverse complement strand
TCATTTTTACAAAAAGAGTAATGCAAAATACAACTCTTTTGCAAATGATCATTATCTGATGCATCCAGTTAGCAGAAGTTGCATCATGATTTTGATCGTGTTTATATAATAGTCAAAACTACTATATATACTTTACTATATATCTACGCATCTATCATGCTCTGCAAATAAGTATTATTCATGGAATAGATAACCTAGTTTATAAACTTGACATGAGTTTTTAAAAATTTGAAATTATATTATCAATTTCAATAGTATATCATAGAGTACTGTAAAAAAAGGTATAAGAGTATTTTGAATTTAAAAAATAGATAAAAATAGATTAAATAAAAAAATAAATTATAAACTTCTTAATTGCTTTTTACTGAGCTTAGGGCATCCCTTGTCCCTTTTATAAACATCTTTACGTAGCCCTATTTTAGTTATAACAACATTACTTCTGCTTACAAAAAATACAATCCTAAAATCACCTGAACGAGCCCTTCTATCTCTATCGGAATTTCTTAATCTTTTAAATTTACTGTTAAAAGGATTAGAAATAATTTCCCGAATAGCATCACAAAGTTGATCATGAATAGGTACATTATATTCCTTTAACCCATCAAGAAACTTTTGACAAGAATTAATAACTTGTATTTTGTATTTGTTCATAATTTTAACTCTGTAAAATCACTTAAATCTCCAGAATCAACTTTATCATGAAGTTTTTTCAATTCTCCTAAAAACCCATAATATTCATCACAATTGTCTATTTGTTTAGGAAAATTGAATGTAGAAGTTTGTAAATTTAAATCTCCCACAATAGCACTAGTCTACAGATTTAAATGTGGAAAAACAATGATTCATATTATTCATCCTCCATAGTAGTAGTTAGATTTAAATCTTTATCATAATAATGTTTTCTTTGTATCCATTTAAAACCTTCGTGTTTTGTAATCACTGCAATATCTATTGGACCTCCAATCACTTGAGCCCCAGGTACAAATTTTGATGAGTTAACAGAAATATCTGCTAAAAATCTAACAAGATCAATTGCATCTTTAATAGGCATTGCAGGAACACCTAATGGTAATTGTAATTTTTCTCTACAATCACTGAAAATATTATTAATGGTTTCGCTATCCACCCCATTATCTTCAAATATTTCAAATAGTCTTTCATCAAAACCTAATAGTAACCTTGTCAGGAAACTTGTTTCTCCAAACCAAGAAATTGAAAGAGGATCATCAGCATTAATAGGCATCGGGTCTTCAATATTTCCATTATTAATTTTAATTAAAAACATTTCAGGATGACCTTCTCCATTGGAATATCCTGCAATGAGAAAACCTAAAGAAGTTTCAGGAGTGATTTTATTTTCTAAAAATGATTTGAAATCATCAACAATAGCTTCAACAGTACCATATTCCTTTTTTTCAGAGCCTTTCCTAAAATCTTTTACTAAAGTTGAAATGGATTCATCATTTATGCTCCCATTTCCCCATGTCATTGCACCTATTCTACTTCCTTTTTTAAGATTAAATAATTTATCTGCAGTAAAATAAGTATGGTGAACAGGACGTACCCCATCTTCAATTTCTTCTCCAATTATGGTTGATGCACTGTCAGTTGCAAGAACAATTCCATCATTAATCTTTAAAGCAATAGCTATTGTCATATTTTATCACCCGAAAATATAATTAATAATTAGTAATAGGTTTAATATATAATTTCCTAAAATTTTTTTAAATATCAAGATTTAGCCATAAAATCACCCGTAACAAGATGAAATCAATTATGATGCAATGATAGCATTCAACACATAGTAAAACATGTCCAATGCTATCATCCTTACTTTTTTATATCAATAACCTTACCCTTCATTAACCATGTTTATGATGCCCAAAAGTTCTTTCTTCAAACCTCTCATCTCCTCAATTTCATTTCTCATGCTACCTACTTCTGACCTTAAGGATTCGTTTTCCTTTTCCATTTGAATGAACTGAGGTGATTTAATGGAAAGCTTTTCAACATCAGTATTGATTGTTACTGCAGGAAGATGCTTGATATATTCAAATTTCAAATCGTCAGGATTTGTCATGAAATATGCTGCATCGGTTTTGTTTTTGGCCTTGCCCTGCAAATCATTTACCTTATCCAAGCTCATGCCATCATTGTACAATGCTGAAGCATGAAACTTGCGAAGCATGTGGCTTCTAAGCCTTCTATACTTTCCAACCCTGCCAAGACCTAAAGTGTCATTAATCATTTCAAATGACTGCACCATATATGTCCTGCTAATCCTAAACAGCGGACTTTCCTCAGTTAAAGGTTTATCACGAAGCAACAGATATGCATTAATGGCCTTTACAGCTTCGGGACTGCAGTATGTGATGTAATACTTGTTTGTCTTTTTCCTTAAAATACTGAATGTCGGAACCACATCATCGACATTATTTAGATAATCGATTGCATTAAAGATGTCCATATTCCTGTAGGGAAGATATTCAGACAAGGCCTCAATGTAGTCTCCGATTGTCAGGCTCAGTGTTTCTGTTCTGGCACATCCGCTGGAACAGGAAAACAATATTATAGCTTTCATTAAGGGAGATGCAATTTGAAAGGCTTCTCTAATAACAGCCTTATCCGGCAGGTCCTTGAAATATATAGGAGCCGGCTTTTGAATGCTTTTTTCATTGATTTTAGGCAATGACAATATCTCAATGTCATAGAATTTATAGAAATATTTGATGCAGTTCATTTCTTTTCTAACAGTCCCTGGAGCATAATGCTGATACATGTAATGCCTGTATTCTACCAATTTTGCTTTCAGGCGACTGTGTTTCCATTTTACTCCATTCATCTCATCTTCTTCAGCTTCATCAAGAAGCTCTTTTAAGCTCATAGCAAAATACTCACAGTACTTTCTAAGTGAAAGCTCATAGCTTAAGAATGTACCCTGTGAATGGTTACAGCTTATTGAAAAATTTTTTAACAGCTCGTCATTCATCATATTAACCACTTTTATTCCTCATTTATAAAAAATATTTAGAGAGAGCGCCTGATTAGTAATAAGTATCAGAACTTTTGAAACTGTTCGTATAAAACAAAACTATATATAATAATATAATCCAATAAATTATTAATTCATATCTAATGAATTAACCAAAAATTGGAGATAAAAAAATGAAAGCTAACGCACAAAAAATAGCTGATGGAGTATACTGGATCGGTGTACTCGATTGGGACTTAAGAACCTACCACGGTTACACATTAGACGGAACCACCTACAATGCATACATTGTATTCGGTGAAGACGAAGTAGCAATCATCGATAACGCTTATCCTGGAAAAACCAAAGAAATGATGGCACGTATCGACGATGCTTTCGCACAGGAAGGAAGAGAAGTCAAAGTTGACTACATCATCCAAAACCACGTGGAAAAAGACCACTCAGGAGTATTGGTGGACCTGCACAAAAGATTCCCTGAAGCACCTATCTACTGTACCAAAATTGCAGTAAACGGTCTTTTAAAACACTACCCTGCTTTAGAAGGCGCTGAATTTATCACCGTCGGAACCGGAGACTCATTAGATGTTGGCGGAAGAACCTTAGCATTCCTTGATGCATTCCTATTGCACTGGCCTGACAGCATGTTTACCTTGCTTGCTGATGAAACCGGCATTTTATTCCCTAACGATGCATTCGGTCAACACTTATGTTTCACCCAAAGATTCTCTGATGAAATCCCAGAATATGTTCTAATGGATGCGGCTCAAAAGTTCTATGCAAACTTAATCACTCCGCTTTCAAAATTAGTTCTCAAAAAACTAAACGAAGTAGTTGAATTAGGTTTACTCGACTCAATCAAAATGATTGCACCATCTCACGGTCAAATCTGGACCGACCCAATGCAAATCATCGGAGCTTACCAAAACTGGGCAACCGGTGTATGTGAAGACAAAATCACAATCATCTACGATACCATGCACTACTCAACCCAGCAAATGGCTCACGAAATTGCTGAAGGTGCAATGTCTGAAGGATATGATGTTGAAATCTTCTTCCTGCACGAGGATGAAAGGTCTGAAATCGTCAAAAGTATCCTAACCAGTAAAGGAATTGCTGTGGGTGATCCTACAATCAACGATGTCCCATATCCAAGTATCGGAGACATCATGTACTACCTTAAAGGATTACTCTTCAACAGAACAGGCATTGTAAGAAAAGCTGTTACCTTCGGATCCATGGGTGGAAAAGGTGGAACACCTGCCATGCTTGCTGAAGAATTAGGAAACTGCGGATTCGATGTTGTTGAATCACAGGAAATCACATTCGTGCCGAACGCCGAAGAGGAAGAGGCAAGCTATGAGCTGGGTAAGAAATTAGCTCAAGCCTGTAAAGAGTTATAAGTGAAAGAATTCAATATTCTTTCCCATTTTCTTTTTTTCAAAACATTATATCATGATTTAACCGATACTGTCCCTCATCAATGAACTCCAACACCGCAAAACAATCATCCAGACAATTTTTCACCCATCATAGATGAAGAAATAGAAATATCTGCAGCAATGTTTTAAAATTTTAGATTTGAACTTAACTAAATGCAGTTTAAATCAATAATCCTAAAAATTATGGCATCTGAAATTAAGAATTAGACGCCTTGAAAAAAAATAAAATTTTGTAGATAAAAGTTGAATTTCATCTACTTGACAACAATTCTAACACTTTTTGTGGATTTGAGATAGTAGTTGTCACCATTGAACTTAATGGTTGCAGTGTACTTGCCCTTTTTGGTGATTTTGGTTATCTTGAAAGTGGCCTTTCCTTTGGCGTTGGTAATTGCCTTATAGGTCTTGCCTTTGACTTTCAGTATAACCTTGGCATTTTTGATTGCCTTGTTGTTTGCTTTCAGTGTTATTGTGTATTTTTTAGCTTTTTTGGCTTTAAATGTGGCTTTTTGGGCAGTTATTTTTGATGTTGCCTTCTTGACTATGACATTGACGCTTGTCGCTGATGAATTGTATAGGTCGTCTCCTGCAAATGTGATTTTGGCAGAGTAGGTATTTGGAACAAGATTTGCCACATTGATTTTGACCTGGCCGTTCTTATCGGTAGTGTAGGATTTGGCGCCATTCAAATCAACATTTATATTAACTCCACTTAAAGCCTTGCCGTCGCTGTCTTTTAGAGTAATCACCAAGTCTTTGTTGACGTTGTAGGTTGCAGTAACTTCATTTGCCACCAATTCTGTCTTAGGGTCAATAACATAAAGCCAATTGGTTACATATTCATTGGTTCTTGTATTAAATGTAATTATAGAATACTTTCCAACGTCCGGGTGATATCTAGTAATATACAAACTACCGATGCCCTGATTATCGGTGATTCGGTCTCTTATACCATTCAAAAAGTAGAAATCGACTTCACATTTCTCTAGAGGATTTCCATTTTCATCCAAACAGTATACTTCAAAATTGGACTCTGTTTCATATGCAACAACCAAATCTTGGCTGAATAATGTTTTTTTAACGATGATTTTGGAAGTTGTTTGATTACCATAATAGTCTGCAGCATAGGATATTACGGCATCATACTCCCCTGGCTGGAGATTGATAGCAAATGTCGCATAGCCGTCAGGTGTGACTTTGCGGTAATAGGTGTTTCCATTGACTGTGATGGACACTCTCTCGCCGATATAAGGAACACCATCTTCATCTGTCAGATAGACAATCATGCTCTTGAAGTAGGATTTGTATGTTGTGACATCTTCCACTTTAAAAATGGCCACCGGATTTACTGCATAATGGGTTTCATTCACATATTCACCAATGCCTTCAATATGGGCCTTAATTGTATAATTCCCTTTAGCTTTTGGAAAGACACTTAAAATGATTTCTTTAGAAGTGTCGCTTGCAGGCAAATCCCAGTATAAATGCTTATGGTCTTCATCACAACTCCAATTTCCCTGGAAGGCCACCGCATTAACAAATTCAACATTGTCTCCTTCCAAATCAAATACGACAGTTCTCTCATCAACAATGTTATTTATTCTATAGCGTGCGGAAGTAGTATTGATAACATGTACAATATATGGACTGGAGACAACCTCAATGTTTGAATCTATGGACTGCTTTTCAAAAATGCGGGTTGCAATCTGTAACTTGTCCGGATTTTCGGGAATTGCTGATTGCTGATATCTGGCGTCATTAAAATAGCAATGGGTAACAATTTTTGAAGTGTTCAATCCGACATTATGACCGTTGTCGTTAGTCACATAAATGTCAACACCATATTTTTGTCCATTTCCAGTGTGATGCGCCTTATAGTCATATGAATAAAGGTTACGCCTATTAGTACCAGTATTCTCATAAGAGCAAATCTCAACAATTGCATCGACAGGATCCATTCCATAATCGCTGTAATTTCCCTTACGGAAACCGACATACAAATTTGGAACAACTAAAAATTCGCCGGGTTTTAAGGTTCCAAATATGCAAGTATCACCGTAAGCTATAGCATACGTTCCATTTGGAGCCTTGATTAAAACATGACCATAATAACCATATAAATCACCCTGAAAGATTTTTTGAATCTCGTGAATGGACTCGCTTGAAATAACCTTAGAGGTAAGCATGTCAAAAGCAAGATGTTCTATGTAGATGGTGTCACTGACATTTGAAGAATCACCCCCATGACCAAAAACCCATCCGTCCTCAGTGATGACTGCATGAATAAAATGATTGGTTGGAGAGTCTATTTCCTGTACAATGACATCCATGTCACCCAAACTCTCATTATGTATAACTACTCCACGACCGTTGACTGGAGCATCCTGCCTAAAAGCAAAGACAGTTTCATTTTCCTCCTGTATAATGAATGAACAACATTCAGAATCCACTCTACTAAAAGTTGAATCAGAATCCGTTTGATCTGCATCGCCAACAGCCAATGCGCTTTCTTCTTGAACAGCTAGAGAACCGGATTCTGAATCTGATAAAACAAAATTTAAATCAGAACCCGTTTGATTTACATCATCGACAGCCGATACGCTGGCTATCGAAATAAATACTAAAAAGACCAGAAATATTATAAATTTACTATTCATAAAAAATCCCCATAATAAGATTTAAATATTCAGAGATAAATAAATCTTTTGAATATGGTTCGGGGTCTTTTCAAAAAAAATATGTAATTTTCACTAAAGAAAGCCAGCGACTATACTGAATACTATGACCATCGCCAAAACGGCTGATAATGCATTAACAATCGGCCTATAGTATTGTTCTGACAACTTATAGCTGAGCAATATCTCAAGCATGTAGCCTCCATCCAAAGGCTTGATTGGAAGCAGATTGAACAAACCGATTCCAAGGTTCAGCATTGCCACCCACTGGAAGAGATCAATCAACTCGAAGAGAATCCATGGGAGGGAACCTAAACTGTCATTTGTCATCTCGAAATGCTTGTTTGCCTGGATTCCGAAAAATCCTCTGGATTCGTTATTTGGATTTTTTGAAAGAGTCACATGATACGTGCCCTGGTCCGTTTGAACCGAAATGTTGTCTCCCGGAGCGAATGAACTGACAACATCGACATATGCCTTTGAATCATTTATCTTTTGATTGTCAATAGCTTTCAGAACCATTCCATCCTTTAAGATCCCATCGGATGGTGAATCAGGAACGACCCTGCCTATTTCAATTCCGTCTTCGGCAAAATAGTTCGGAATTCCGGCAGCGCATAATGACACCAGAATTAAAGCGATAACCGCAAGGGTCACATTTGCAATGGAACCTGCAGCGTAAACCCTTAACCTTGAAATCCTTTTGGCTTCCTTCAGTTTATCCTCATCAGGCTCTACAAATGCTCCCGGAAGTATGATAAACAGCATTAGCCCGATTGACTTTATAGGTATCTTTTCTCCAACGGCCTGGATACCGTGTGAAAATTCGTGAACAATCAAAACCGTTGCAAGGCCTATCAGCCCATAAACAAATGGAACATAAATCTGGGAACCGGGAATATCCACACCGGGTATCACAATCGAAACGCTTGGCGAATCAAAAACTGACGGCAATGTGGACAGAAGCGTATAGGTAATGAATATCATGGCTCCGAATGCCACAACAATTCCGACATTCATGTACCATCGCCAGAATTTTGGTGACAGGTTGTTGATTTTGGATATCAGTCCTCTCAGCCTTTGGGTTTTCCACATTATGACTGGAAAGTTAAGTTCCACTCCATGATTTGACAATCTGTTATGAAATATTCCGACCAATATCCAGATGACAGCAAAGGCTATCAAATAATAATAAATACCATTCATTAAAATGCCTCTTTATCTACCAAAGTAGTGAATCGAAGAAGACAACATCAACTATATCGTCCTTCTGGTATCCTTCATCATTTTCGTCTATTATGATATAGCTGTTCGCCTCCACCATTGAACGAATGATGCCGGAACCTCTGTTCAGCACATGCTTTGCATGCTCCTCATCACTGACCGCACGGATGAAATCAGTCCTGCCCAACTGTGAAGGTATCTTAAGCTGGGATGTTCTTTTAACGATATTAAAATCAAATGCCCTTCCCTGCATTTCAAAGAGATATTTTCTTGCAAACATGTCGAACTGAGACATTGCTGCAACTGGCTGACCTGAAAATGTGAAAACAATCTTGTCATTGACTATTCCTGCACCTGCAGGTTTTCCAGGCCTTATTGCAACACCATGGAAAAGTATCTCACCAATATCATCAACCACATCAAGAACAACATCACCCTTGCTGATGGCAGTTCCGCCGGTGGTCATGATGACATCATAATCCTTGGAAGCCTCTAAAATGGCATCCCTTACCTCGTCAAAGGTATCGCCGGCACGGCCAATGTCACAGATTGCTCCTGAATCCTCAACCATCGCCTTTATGGTAAACTGATTGGAATTGATGATTTTTGCCTTGTCGATTTCCTCTTTGGTCGGCTCGACAAGCTCGTTTCCGGTAATGATGATTTTGACCCTAGGCTTCTTGAAAACCTTTACGGTATCATATCCCGCAGAGGCTACAAGACCCAGTTCCTGATATCTTATGAAAGTGTTTTTGTCCAATATTTTCTGGCCCTTCTCGATATCCTCAGACTTTGGAGAGACGTTTTCACCGGGAGTGACCTGTGAATAGATTGTCAAGTCATCTCCATCGGTTGTGGTGTACTCCTTCATCAAAACCGCATTGGCCCCGTCAGGAATAGGAGCGCCGGTAGCTATCACTATAGCCTCATTCTGATTAACGGTTTTAGATGAAAAATCTCCTGCACCTATTGCATCAATTATCTTGAACTGCTTTGGCGCTGACTGTCCTGCGCCGAAGGTGTCTTGTGCAATGAGTGCAAATCCGTCCATGGCTGATTTATCAAATGGCGGTGAATCATGAAATGCTATTATATCTTCAGCCAAAACCCTTTTATGGGCATCGTAGATAGGAATCTCCTCAATTTCAGTCACTTTTTGATTGTCAGAGATTAGATTTTGAGCATTCTTTAATGAATCAAGCTTTGATAAAAACATTCAACTCCCCCAAGTCAACTATGCCATGTATTTTTCAATAACGCCATGATATGCATTATTCAAGTCTTCAAAGCTGAATTCATGATCGTTTACATTCAATGAAGTGCCTTTAACCTCACCGATGACCTCGCAAGGAACATCAATTTGCGCTAAAATATCGTCGAGTGCATCTGCTTTGACTGTAAGCAAGTATCTTGCATGACTTTCTGAGTATAACAATTGTATCTTATCCAGTTCATCATCTTTTAATGTCACGTCACATCCCAATCCTGATTTGATGACCATTTCTGACAATGCAACCGCAAGACCACCGGCAGACACGTCGTGTACTGCAGTGATGTTTTTGTCCTTGTCATTGGAGATTAAATCTAAAACAGTCTGACCGTTTGCAACTTCCTCATCGATTCTGATTCTTGGAGCGGTACCTTTTTCAAGGTTATGGATGGTTCTGTGATATTCTGAACCTGTAAGCTCATCATAGGTTTTACCGATTAATATGATTTTGTCCCCTTCGTTTTTGAAGTCCATGGTCCTTATGTTTTCAATGTCTTCCACACCGATTACCCCAACGGCAGGTGTCGGATTGATTTTGATTCCTTCTGTTTCATTGTAGAAACTTACGTTTCCGCTGATTACAGGTGCATTGAAGTTTTCAGCCACAAGTGCCATTCCTTCAATGGCTGTCTTGAATTGCCATAGGATTTCAGGAGTTTCTGGGTTTCCGAAGTTCAGACAGTCAACGACTGCATAAGGGGTTGCTCCCATTGAAATTACGTTTCTGATGGCTTCGGCAACACATCCTCCGGCTCCGTCAAATGGAGACAATTTGGTGTGGATTGTATTTGAATCTGTAGTGAGTGCAATTGCAGTATTTTCATCAATTCTGAGTACTGCAGCATCATCTCCAGGTTTTACAACAGTTCTTACCTGAACTTCATGGTCATACTGTTTGTAAACCCATTCTTTTGAAGCAATGTTTGGAGAGGATAATAATTTTGGCAGGGACTGGTAAACACCAGGTTCCTTAAGCTCGATTTTTTCTGTATCTTCTGGTATTTCCTTGATTGGCCTGTCGATTGAAGGCGGATCTGCAAGCAGTATTGTAGGCAGGTTGGCAATTTCCTCGCCTTCATCTGAAATGATCATGTTGTTTCCGTCAATGACCTCACCGATGACGGATGATGTGATTTCATGCTTGTCGCAGATTTCCTGTGCCAATTTAACATCATCAGGGTTGATTACGAATACCATTCTTTCCTGTGACTCTGAAAGCATGATTTCATAAGGTGTCATTCCGGTTTCCCTTAAAGGAATAGCCTGCAAGTCGACTAAAGCACCATTGCTTGAGGAATCGACCAATTCGGAAATGCAGCATGTAAGACCTCCGCCACCTAAGTCCTTAACACCGCTGACATTGATTTTTTCCAATATCTCGAGGGATGCTTCAAGAACTCTTTTCTTGGTGAATGGATCTGCTACCTGTACCGCAGGTCTGTCTTCGGTTTCTGAATCTGAAGTGAGCTCTTCTGATGCGAAAGTTACACCGTGAATTCCGTCACGGCCGGTTGTTCCTCCCATCAAAAGGAATACGTCGCCTATGTTTGGTGCCTGTGCCCTTACGATTTTGTCCTTTTCGACAAGTCCCACACACATTACATTGACGAGAGGGTTTGTCCTGAATGATTCGTCGAATTCTATTTCACCGGCAACGGTCGGAACGCCGACACGGTTACCGTAATCGGAAATTCCCTTAACGACATGCTCAAACAGGTATCTTGATTTTTGGTCTTCTTCCAAAGGTCCGAATCTCAATGAATCAAGAAGCGCAATAGGCATTGCTCCCATGGATATGATATCCCTTAATATTCCGCCTATACCTGTTCCTGCTCCACCGTATGGTTCGATGGCTGATGGGTGGTTGTGTGATTCCATACCCACTGCCAATGCATACTTGTCAGTGACTGATACAAGACCTGCATCGTCACCCGGACCTAAGATAATATTTTCTCCTTCGGTTGGAAAAGCCCTTAGGAAAGGCCTGCTGCTTTTGTATGAGCAATGTTCTGAAAACATTACGTCAAGCATTCCTTCTTCCAATTCGTTCATTTCACGGCCGAGGATTCCTTCAATATATTCAATTTCAGAGTCAGCTAAAGTCATGTTAAACACCCTATTTTTTAATTGAAATAACTACTTTTTCTCCTTCGATATCCCATTCTTTGGTATAATCTTTTGAATCTTTATTGCATTCTTCACTGTCAGTTATAATTAAGCTTTTAGCCCTGATTTCATGAGAGATGACTTCAGATTGAGGTACAATCAGGTCCTTGAATTCTGATGAGGTTTCAACATCCACGTTGATGTTAGCCTCTACATCTAAATCCAATTCCTTTCTCATGTCCTGAACCCTTCTTATGAGTTCACGAGCCATAGCTTCCTGTCTGATTTCCAATGTGATATTGGTATTTACAAATACGTTACCGCCTTCAAATTCTGATGAAACAAAATCATCCGGAAGTTCTGAATCAAACAATACTTCTTCAGAGTTCAATTCTATTCCTTCAATTGTTACGCAACCGTTTGCTTCAAGCTCTGCTTTGATTTGATTTCCATCAGCTGTCTTTAGGCCCTTGACAACCTTGCCCATGTCTCCTTTGAGTTTCGGACCTAAAATCTTGAGGTTAGGTTTTGCATTGTATGATAATTTTTCAAATTCACTGGCACATAATACATCCTTGGTATTGGACTGGTCCTTGATGATGTCGGTTAATTCCTCGATAGCTTTCAAGACATTTTCATCTTCAGATACAACGGTAATGTCTGAAACCGGCCATCTCAATTTGTATTGTGCCATGTCCCTTGCCCTGATTGACGCTTCGATTACTTCACGGGCCACATCCATTTTGGCTTCAAGTTCTGTGTCAATCGCATCCTCATCGTATCCCCAGTCAAGCATGTGAATGCTTTCAGGCGCTTCAGGATTTACGCCTTTTACAAGGTTTTCATAGATTTCTTCACTTACATGAGGTGCAATAGGACATAATACTGTTATAAGTTTTACAAGTGCAGTGTATAGGCTGTAGTAAGCGCCCAATTTGTCTGGATCATCGCTTTCAACCCATGTCCTTCCACGAATGAGCCTTACATACCAGCGGCTTAGGTCTTCAAGGATGAAGTTGTTGATTTTTCTTGTTGCCTTGTGGAAGAACAGTTTGTCCAGGTCTTCGGCAACTTCCCTGATTAATGAGTTTGCCTTTGAGATAATCCATTTATCTTCTGAGCGCAAGATCATGTCATCTTCGCCCAAACCAATTGGATTGAAGTCGTCAAGTGACATGTAGGTTGTTGAAAATACATAAACGTTCCATAAAATGTTGAACATCTTGTTGATGTTTAAGAGCTCTTCCCATACGAATTTCAAGTCATCCCATGGTTTTGAAGCCCATAACAGGTAGAATCTTAATACATCCGCTCCGTATTTTTCAATTACCTCTTCCGGAGCCACAACATTTCCTAATGATTTGGACATCTTGTTTCCGTTCTCATCCAAGACGAATCCGTGCATTAAAACCTTTTGGTATGGACTTTGTCCCATGGCTATTACGCCGGTACCGAGCTGTGAGTAGAACCATCCTCTGGTCTGGTCGTGGCCTTCTGTAATGAAGTCATAAGGGAACCAGTCAGCGAACTTGTCCTTTTCTTCGGGATAGTAAAGTGAAGCCCATCCGGCTACACCTGAATCGATCCATACGTCCAGTACGTCAGGGATTCTTCTGATGGTCTGGCCACATTTGTCACATTTTACTTCAACTTCATCAACATATGGCCTGTGAATAAGCTCTGAGTCACTTACATTAATTTCAGTTAAGGATTCTTCTTTCAATTCATCAAGAGAACCGATTACTTTGAGTTCTCCACAGTCAGGACATTCCCAGATTGGTATTGGAATACCCCAGTATCTTTGTCTTGAAATTGTCCAGTCACGGGCATTGTCTACCCAATCGTAGAACCTTCCTTCTCCAGCCCATTTAGGAACCCATTCAACTTTGCCGATTTCATCAAGCATTTTTTGTTTGATTTCAGTTACCTTCAAGAACCATTGTTTGGTTGCACGATAAATGATTGGAGTTTTACATCTCCAGCATACCCCGTATCTGTGTTCAATGGTTTCTGAATGATACATTAATCCTTTTTCTTCTAAATCTTTAATAATTTGAGTATTTTCATCTTTTGTAAATTTGCCATCATATTTACCAGCATCTTCGGTGAAGCATCCGTCTTCACCTACTGGGCAGAATATAGGAAGTCCATTAGCATGACCCACTTCAAAATCGTCCGGACCGTGTCCAGGTGCGGTATGTACTAAACCGGTACCTTCACCAAGCTCTACATGGTCACCAGGCAAGATGGTATGTACCTTTTCAATTTCTGAGTCGAATTCCATCTGTTTTGGAATTTCATCCGCCAAAATATAATCATATGACAATCCAAGTAAGTCTTCACCCTTGACTGTTTTAATTATTTCATACATTACCTCTTCCTCTTCGATGATTTTATCCTCTTCATCTTCAGATTCTGCAGGTATTTTGGTCCTATGGATTTTAATGCGTTTTCCTAAAACGTCTTCCATCAGGTTTTCAGCAATGATATATGTAACTCCATCCTTTGCAACATAAACATAGTCAAATTCAGGATTTACACAAATTGCAAGGTTTGCCGGAAGTGTCCATGGAGTTGTTGTCCAAACCAAGAAGTAAGTATCCTTTTCACCTGTGACTGGGAATTTAATGTAAATTGAAGGGTCTTCCTTTTCTTCATATTCAATCTCAGCAGCTGCAAGTGCAGTTCCGCAATGAGGACACCAACTGATTACTCTCTGGTCGTTGACTAGCAAATCTTGCTCATTTGCTCTTTTAAGCATCCACCATGAGGATTCCATATACTTTGGATCAAGTGTCATATATGGATCATCCCAGTCCATCCAAACTCCCAAATCATCAAATTCCTTTTCCATTGCAATCTTATTTTCAATTGCGAATTCACGACATTTATCAACGAATTTGTCAATACCAATTTCTTCTATTTCCTGTTTGGATTGAATTCCCATAATGTGTTCAACCTTATTCTCGATTGGAAGCCCGTGCATATCCCAACCGGCCTGTCTTCTTAAGCTGAATCCGTTCATGGATTTGTATCTCAAGTAGGAATCTTTGATAATCTTATTCCAAGCTGTTCCCAAGTGGATTTTACCACTACAGTATGGTGGACCGTCTAAAAATGAATATCTTGGACCGTTCTCTCTCAATTCATTGACTTTGGCAAAAGTTTCTTCTTCTTTCCAGAATTTTTGAACCTTTTTTTCTATTTTATCATGATCGTATGATTTATCTGCCTCTTTTATTGGCATTTTTTAACTCCTTAATATATGATGCATTTGATACCTTTTGCCGATTCCATCATTAATATTGCCGTTAAAACCAAAAACTCCAATATTCATCAGATTTGGTTAAACAACATTACTACCATGTTATCAACAAAGATATCAATTAATTTACAATATATATCTTTTTGTTTTAGATAATAAATAAAGGTTATTATATATAGTGAAAATTGAGAAAATAGGAGTTGTTTTAACTGCAATTAAAATGAATTCATGTGAAATTATTTTGACGGTAAATACGATTCCTGCAATTATTTCAAACCTAATTCACATTAACATTTACGTCCACGATATTTGACAATAGATGCTCCTAAAACTACATATAATACAAACTTAATATATTAATTCATGAGCTTTCACAGAAAATACAATTCACTTTTCAAGGTAGTAGACAATTCGATAAAACTTTATAAAATCTATAAAAAGAAGAAACAAGATGAGAAGAAGAAAAAATGAGAATAATCTACTGGAGTGACTTTAACTGTCCAAATTCATATATCGGATTGGTCAGACTGAAAAGGGCGACCGATGAACTGGATTTGGATGTCGAGTGGGAAATGAAGCCATTTGAGCTTTATCCAACTCTATTCAACAAACCAACCAATTCTATTACCACTCAAAACATCATAAAGTACGGCATTACTCCTGAAGATGCCAAAGCCAAGATTGAAGAAACAGAAAAGATTGCTCTAAATGACGGGCTTAGGATAAACTATAAGGACATTCAGTTAACTTCATCCAGAAACGCCCACAGATTGGTCAGATATGTTCAAAAAAAGCATTCAAACCTTTCACAGGATCTTATTTTCAAAATTTTTGAAGCTAATTTCATAGACAACAAGATAATAGCCGATATCGATACCCTAGTTGAAATTGCTTCCAGTTTGGGTTTGGATGATATTGAAATTAGAAATATGCTTGAAAGCGATTCCTATGACTTTGAAGTTCGAGTTGAAGAGGAAGAGGCAATGATTATGGGTGTTGAGGCAATACCGCTCTACTTTTTAAATATTTCCGAAGAGCAACTGATTGTGCCGGGAGCTTTTGAAAAGGAAGATTTCAAGATAGCGCTTATAGACTTGATGAATGGTGAAATCGAATCAAAATCATACATTTAAGTCAATATTGATTTTAAATCATTAAAAACTTAAATAATTTAATATACAATATTAATTCATGGAAATAATATATGCAGATACATTTTTTAAACGTTTCAAGGGTTTAATGGGAAAAAAGAACTTTGATTATATCATGGTTTTTACAAACCTCACCGATTCAAGCATCCACACCATGTTCATGCGATTTGAAATTGACATTTATTTCGTTGATAAAAATGGAGTGATTTTTGATAAAGTAACTTTAAGACCATGGAAATTCTACAAACCAAAAAAACAAGCCAAATACATTATAGAAACTGAAAAAAATAAGTTAAATCTAAAAATAGGAGATAGATTAGATTTTGTCTAAAATATCTTCCGGATTTTCAAATATCTTGATATTGTCAATGCCTTCCAGTTTACGGGTATTTTCAATATCGATATCCCGCATATAGATTGTTATGATTTTGCCTTCTGAAATTGCATCATTCGGGCATGAATTTCTGCACAGGCCGCAGCCGATGCATTTTGTCAGGTCGATTTCTGAATGCGGAATGATTGCACCCTGTTCACAAACTAATGCAGCAACACAGTCATCACAGTTTTCACATTTTGACAGCTCTATTTTTGATGGCAAAACCGTGTCAATCGGTCCCGGATGAATGTCAACAGGCACCATATAAACAGGAACAGCACCCTTTCCGGCCTGTGCGACCGCATTTGTAACAAGAGTGTCTGCAATTCCATAGACTATCTTTGAAACCGTATTTGCTGTAGCCGGTGAAACTATTAATAGGTCGTACTTGCCCAGGGACAGACGACCGGTAATTGGATATGAGAATTTTTGGTTGGAATCAGTTGCAAGCTCACGGTATTTCCCGCCGGTTATGCCGACGACGCTTTCATAAAGTCCATACATTTTAAGGACTTCTTCAGCAGCGCCTGAGAGAAATACGGTCACTTCATGCTCTTTTGCTAATTTCAAAGCAACCTGCACTGATTCACGTAGTAAATGTCCGGCTCCAGTAAATGCAAATGCGATTCTCATTTTAATCTATAATCTGTGATATTCGTAAGCATCCCTGTCGGAGAATGCGTAATCAAGAGTTGTGTATTGGTTCATGAATTCAGCCACTTCATCAGCGATGTCTTCCTTGTCGACCGCTACACGTTTGATGAATTGAGCGACTTCTTCCATTTCTTTTTCCTTCAAGCCTCTGCGGGTGATTTCCTGTGTACCGATTCTGATACCTGATGGGTCATCGGAATTGTCACGGTCATCTCCAGGCAGGAGGTTTTTGTTCAGGATTACATTGTTGTCGGCCAATTCTTTTGCAATGTCTGATGCTGATCTGATTGCACTTAAGTCCACTGCAATCTGGTGGGACTGGGTGAAGCCTAAATCTTCACATAAAACGTCAAATCCTAATTCATACATTGCCTGACCAAGAGCCTGTGCATTTTTAATGGTCTGTTTTGCATATGCTTCACCAAATTCCAACATTTCGGCAGTTGCAATTCCTAAACCGAGCAAGTGATGCAAGTGGTGGTTACTTACAACACCAGGGAACACTGCATTGTCAATCAATTCCTCATTTTCCTTGCTTGAAAGGATGATTCCCCCTTGTGGACCAGGGAATGTCTTGTGGGTACTTCCCATCATAACGTCAGCACCTTCTTTTAAAGGTTGCTGGAACTGTCCACCTGCAATAAGACCTAAAACGTGCGCACCGTCATACATGATGGTTGCCCCGACTTCGTCAGCTGCTTCACGTGCCTCTTTGATTGGGTGTGGGAATAAGAATAAGCTTCCTCCGAACAAGACTATCTTTGGCTTTTCAGCTAAAATCTTCTTGTTCATCGCATCGATGTCAATGTTCATTACGTTTTTGTCCAATGGGTGGAAAACGGTTTTTAATCCACGGATACCTGCTGCACTTACATCAGCGTGGGAAATGTGACCTCCTGAAGGCACTTCAAGAGCCATTACCTTTTCGCCAGGTTTTGCAAAACCGAAAAATGCTGCAAGGTTTGCAGTTACACCTGAAACAGGCTGAACGTTAGCATATTCACAGTCATAAACTTTACATGAAAGCTTTTTGGTCATGTCTTCAACCAAATCGACATACTGACATCCTTCGTAGAATCTTTGGAAAGCCTGACCTTCAGCGTATCTGTGTGCAAAATCGGTTGCAAGTGCTTCGGTTACCTCTACACTGGTAACGTTTTCAGAAGCGATTAGATTGATACTGTTTCTCATATACTGAGTATGTTCTTTTGCTATTTCTTCTAACTTTAATATTTCGTCATGATAATTAGCCATTTACTACACCTAATATCCAATTATATATTTATGATTTAATTTTTGTTTATCATATAATATAAATTTAATATTTTAACGGCATTTTTAAAATCAAAATAAGATAAACCATGAAAATGAATGCTACAAGTAAAAATATTATTCCACCTGTAAAGATTGACATTACTCCAAATCCGTCAACCAAAAATCCTCCAATTGCAATTCCGATGGCGATTCCACCGTTTAAAACGCTTAAGAATATGCCGTTTGCAAGTTCCTGGCTTTCAGGCAATACAGATGTTTCAATGTACTGGATTAGATTGTAGCCCATTCCGTCCAAAATGCCGAATATCAAAACCAATATTAAAACCGGAATTAAATAATCGCTGAAAAGATAGATTCCCAAAAATACCGCCGCACATACAAGATGGAAAATTATGAGTGTGGCCTTGTCCTTTTTTGCAATCAGTTTTCCTCCAAGCCATGTTCCAAAAATGGAAATTAGGCCGTAGGCAAAAAGTAAAACACTTAATCTATATGTATATACATGGCTGACAGTCTGCAGAAAGTATGGCATGTAGTTATAGACCATGCTTGCACCGATCGGCATCATTATGATACCTACTGTTGCCAGAACGAATTCCTTTGATTTCAAGCTGGACATTGGCATCTCATAGCTTTTTGATTCGCCGGGAATTCTGGGAAATAACATTATGATTAAAATCAATGTTATCAGGTTAAACAGGAAAATCCAGCTCATTGCGACCTGATAGCCGAAAATTGTTCCAAGTCCTGTTGTAATCGGCAGCCCAACAATGCTTCCGATTGAAATTCCGAGCAATATCCTGGTGATGTAGTCCTGCTTTTGGCCTTCAGGCGCAATCTTTTCACAAAACGTCAGGGCAATTGAGATGAACGCCGGATAGAAAATTGCAGAAAAGATCCTGAAAAAGCTTGCAATGTAAATGTTGTCGGTGAAAATGATTACAAGATTGGACACGGCAAAAATTCCAAGTATTGTAATGAATGTCCTTTTAATCTCGAACTTTGAAAATAGAATAGGAATAAACAAGCCGGTTACGGCAATCGTGAATGTGAAAGATGATACATATAATCCAGAAATGGCAATGGAAGTATTGAAATACTCCGAAATTTGCAATATTATGCCGATGATGCTTAATGGAGTATTGATGCCCATTGTTGACAGCATCAATATGTACAATAATATTTTTGGATTATAATTCATGATTAAGTATTAGTTCATAAGATTTAAATAGATTAATGTGAGAAAAATTATGTTTTGAGCTAAATTAAATGGCTGGAGATAACAAACAAAAAAAGAAATTGATTATGTTGAATTAAAAAAACAAATTTAAAACTAGCTTTAAATTAAAATATGAAAGTTAGAATGAATCTAACTTCATATTAGACTTCAATAACTATACAAATCAGTGATAAACCACTCCTTGTACACTTCTAATTTTACATTTAACTTTATATAAACTTTTTAGGGGCCTGAATTTTTCAGTTTTCTGAAAGTTGTTGTATGGCTGTTTTTGAGTAAAATCCTTGCGATATGATTAGTGCTCCTAAAAATACATTTAAATATACTGTTTTTGCTACTGATTTTGGTGTATATTTGTGTATTTGTCTTAAATTCAATCCTTGTTTGAGTAATTTGAAAAAGTCTTCTATTTTTCCTCTAATTGGTTTGAATTTTTCCCATTTGTCTAGT
>NZ_CAJODJ010000033.1:0-20284 GCF_905233225.1 Methanobrevibacter sp. UBA212 | reverse complement strand
GGAAAATCCACATATTATTATGAATGGAAATGCTTTGACGAAAAAATAGGCATGGCCTAAGAATCTCCGGCTTCTACAAGCCGGAGAGGTTCAAAATACCGAAAACACTAAAGCCTGGAACCTACATACTGACTGCAATATACAAAGGCGAAACAAACAAGAATATCGTTAAGGTAAAGCAAAACCTCAAAACCAAAAAATACACAGTCAAGAAATCCGCCAAAAAGCTTGTCATAAAGGCAACACTCAAAAACGGCAAAAAAGCCCTTAAAAACAAAAAGATAACACTCAAACTTAACGGCAAGAAATTCACCGCCAAAACCAATAAATATGGAATAGCAAAATTCACCATCAAGAAAAAGCATATCAAAAAACTCAAAAAGGGCAAAAAATACACAATGAAGGTGACCTACCTCAAAAACACAATAAAAACAACATTAAAAGTCAAACGTTAGAGGAAAATTTATTCCTCTATTTTTCTTATTTTTATCACCAACATGACAATACCCACCAAAAAACTAAAAGTATATTAATACCATTAAACTAAAATTATAATATTATCATATCACTGATGATAATAGTTATTTTCACACTCTATGTTACTAGTATTTATGGGCTTTTTTAATACTAGGTCGCTGATAACATAGACTTATACCCAGACTGAACTGATTAAGAGGTTATATAATGCAAAGATCAAGAGGATTGAAAAGTAGATCAAGAAAAAAAATGACTAAAGTACAAAGACCGGGCAGAACTAACCCAATTACCAACAGACTCCAAAGATTTGAAGAAGGAGATTTAGTTCACATTACTATTAACCCATCCATCCAAAAAGGACAACCTGCTCCTAGATTCCATGGTAAAACCGGTAAAGTTACCGGCAAAAAAGGAAAAGCATACATCGTATCCTTAAAAGATGGAAACAAAGCAAAAGAGTTAATAGTAAGACCTGACCACTTAAAATTACAAAACTGATTTCTATGATTGGAAAAGAAGTTATAAAAAGCGAACCGATACCAAGTTCAAAAGTAAAAGAGATCATTGAAGATTTTGCTGACACCAATGAATTGAATTACCAACAAAATCTTACCCTAAACCACCTTGCAAGATTCAAAAGGTACTCCGCTGAAGACGCAGAAGAAATCTACGAAAAGCTTCAGGAAGAATTTGGCTTAAGGGACAAGGTCGCTGCTCATATTGTTGACATGGTTCCACTCGATTTGGCGGACATGAGATTGATTTTCGCTAAGGAACCAACAAAAACAACCAAAGAGGACATGGAAAAAATCCTCGAAATGTTGGAACAATATGATTATATCGAATAGTATTCCTACTATTCCTTTTTTTATTTATTTTTAAAAATTTCACCAAACCGGCCATTTTTTAGATATATTTATTATACTTAACAATCAAACTTATAAATAAGTTTATATTATATCTGTCAAAGTTATAATAAAAAAAACAATAGTGAGTGATAATATGGATAATAGAAATAAAAAAGAAAATAAACCAACAGTTAAAAAAGAGGAATATGCTGTTGTACTTGATTATCTAAGCCGTGGCTATGTTAAGTCAGATATGTCCAAATTCGGTGGTAAACCTATTGCTCAAGCTATTGGTACAGAACAATTCACTCTTCTTGAATTAGCTCCTAAAAATGGTGTTGATTTGGAAATACAAGACCAAGTATACATTGGAAAAGGAAAAAGAGACAAGATATACAGGGTTCTTGGTAAATTGGATTATGAAAATTTAACCGCAACAGCCAGAATAGAACTGGACTACTCTATTCGTGACATTGTTGAAGATAATGAGGATAAATTTGTTGAATTTTTCAACACTGCAGATTCAGTAAGTACAAGAATGCATTCACTTGAACTGATTCCTGGAATCGGTAAAAAATACATGTGGGACATCATTAAAGCAAGAGAACAGAAACCTTTCGAAAGCTTTGAAGACATTTCAGAAAGGCTCCCTACATTGGCAGATCCAGCCGCAATGATTGTTAACAGAGTAAAACAGGAACTTGACACCACCAAACCAAAAAGAGGTAAAAATAAATATTACCTGTTTACACAACCTCCAAGAGCTGCAAGAAGAAGATAAGTGATAAATTGACAAATGAAAATTCCCCATCCTTATCTAAAACAACAAAAGATATTTTAAGCCAATATGGAATAAAGTTAAATAAAAATCTGGGCCAGAATTACCTTATTGATAAAAACAAAAGGGACCAGATTATTAACTTTGGAGATATCTCAAAGGAAGATGTTATTTTAGAGATTGGAACCGGAATTGGAACTCTTACACTTGAACTTGCCAAAAGAGCCAAAAAGGTAATAGCCATCGAGCAGGACCAGAAGATTTGTGAAATACTCTCCCAAAGGCTTGAAGACGAAAAAATAGATAATGTGGAACTGATTAATGATGATGCGTTAAAGGTGGATTTTCCGCCTTTCCATAAAATCATCTCCAATCTGCCTTATCAAATATCATCACCGATTACTTTTAAATTCCTTAACTATGATTTTGACCTTGGGATTCTGATGTATCAAAAGGAATTTGCCAGCCGAATGAACGGCGAAGTCGGAACCAAAAACTATTCTCGACTTTCGGCAATGCTTTATTTTAAATGCGATGTGGAAAAACTTACTGAAGTGAGCAACGAAAGTTTCATTCCAAAGCCGCAAATAGACTCGACTGTAGTCAAATTGACCCCAAAGGAAAATAGCATATCCGATGAGGACTTCAGGACCTATTCCAAATTTACAAAGGCACTCTTCCAGCACAGAAACAAAAAGATTAAAAATGCCCTGATCGATTCCAGGCATATCATAAGCAATATTGACAAGAAAGTCCTGAAAAAGAGACTGAATGATATAGATGATGAAAAGCTGGAGGAATACCTTAAAAAAAGGGTTGTAGTGCTTTCCCCTGAGGAAATCCTGTTAATATCCAAAAAGCTAAATCCGATTTTTGTTGAGTGATAATATGGGCGAATTTATAATCAATACTCATGATAACGTTTATATCCCCGCCGAAGACAGCTATCTTTTGGCGGAAAATCTGGAAATCAAGCCTGACCAAAGCGTCCTGGAGATTGGAACGGGTTCAGGAATTGTTGCAATGTATGCCTCAAGGCTATCCGACAGCATTACCGTAACCGACATCAATTTTGATGCATGCGAACTTGCACGCAAAAATTTCGAGGCAAATGACATTGAAGGCATTGAGATTCTGTTCGGCAACCTATTCGAACCTGTCGAAAACAGAAAGTTTGATGTAATTCTATTCAATACTCCATATCTACCTACCGAAGAAGGAGAAGTTTTAGACGACACCATAAATTATGCGTTTGACGGTGGACTAAATGGTAGAAAAGTCATTGATCTTTTCTTAGATGAAGTGGGAAATCATTTAAATGATGGAGGAATTGTCCAGATGATACAGTCTTCACTTTCCGGCAATGATGAGACACTGCAGAAATTTGACGAGATGGGTTTTATTGCCGAAATAAAGGCATCAGAACATTTCTTTTTTGAGGATATAACTTTAATAAATGCATATAAGGTGATATAATGGAACAATGGAAAATATCAATACTTACAGGAGTGGCACTGATAATTCTTGCACTGATATTCTCATTTATCAGAGGCGGAATCAGCATATGGATGGCAATAGTTATCGTGCTTGGTGTAATTGATATCATATTTGGAATAATGAGAAAGAAAAAAGAAGGAATATAGAGAATTTAGAATTCTCCATCGAAAACGAGTTTTGCCGGGCCTTCCATGAAAGCGCCTAAGGCATCATCCTTTTCGTATACATTGAATTTTAAGTCTCCGCCAGGCAGGTGGAGCAATACGTTTTCATCAAACAGTCCAAGTTTGAAACCTGAAATTGCAGTTGAGGTTGCACCGGTACCGCATGCGAGTGTGACGCCAGCACCTCTTTCCCAGGTAATCATTTTACCTTCGTTTTTGCTGATTACTTCAACAAAGTGCACATTGATCTTTTCAGGGAACACTTCATGAGCTTCAATCGCAGGCCCATACTTGTTGATGTCCACTTCATCCACATTATCGACAAAGATTATGGCATGAGGGTTTCCGACGCTTATTGCGGTCAAATTGAACTTGGTGTCGATTACATCCAATTCACCATTTAAAAACTCTTCCTTATCAGAAGTCATTGGAATTTCGGGAGTTTTGAATGTTGACAGTCCCATATCGACCTTAAAGAGTACAGGCTCATCGCCGTCAAGGGTGATTTCGATTGTTTTGATTCCTGCCCTTGTCTCAACAGTCATTTTGTCCTGCTTTAAAATGCCTTTTCTGTAGACAAAGTCACCAAAGCATCTTATACCGTTTCCGCACATTTCAGCTTCGCTTCCGTCAGGATTGAACATTCTGTATCCGATGTCAGCAACTTCTGAAGGTTCTACGAACAGTACTCCGTCGCCTCCGACACCGAAGTTTCTGTGGCATAGTATCCTGCATGCTTCCGGCTTGTCAGCTTCAGGAATGACTTCTCCATCGAATTCGTTGATTATTGGAAAGTCATTGCCTATTCCGTGCATTTTTGAAAATTTTAATCCTTTTAAATCTACCATGATATCAACTTATTTTAAATGTGGTGGAACCCTTTGTTTGTCGTATAAGTCTTCAAAAGTTTCCCTTTCACGCACTAAATTGCATTTTCCATCAGTTACAAGTACTTCTGAAGCTAATGGCCTTGAATTGTAGTTGGATGACATTGTAAATCCATATGCGCCCGCATTGAGGATTCCTAAAACATCACCTTCTTCCACATCAGGCATTGGCCTGTCACGTGCGAATAAATCTCCGGATTCGCAAACGTTACCTGCAATATCAACTTCCTGAGTCATTGGAGCATCCATTCTGCTTGCATCGACTATGTGGTGGTATGAATCATACATTGCAGGCCTTAGTAATGTGTGGAAACCTGCGTCGACTCCTATGAATTTCCTGTAGCTTTGCTTTACGCTGTTGACTGTAACCAAAAGCACACATGCATCAGCCACAAGGTATCTTCCAGGTTCAAGATACATTGTAGGATTGCCCATATCATATTGCTCTAGTTTTTCCTTGAAGAGTCCTACATTGACTTCTGCGAATTTGTCAAGGTCAAGGAGATTTTCTTCAGGAGTGTATGGTACACCCACACCTCCACCGAAGTCAACAAACTCAAAGTCTATTCCGGCTTCCTGGTGGACTTTTCCTGCAATGTCCATTGTGGATTCGATTGCCAGTTTGAATGGTTCCGGGTCAAGAATTCCTGAACCGATATGGGAATGCATACCGATTGGCTCAAAACCTAATTCTTTTGCCATTTCATATACTTCGACAGCCTCATTGTCCATGATACCGAATTTGCTCATCACTCCACCGGTAATACAGTGGTCGTGGTGTCCTGCACCAACCATTGGGTTTACCCTGAATGATATTTTCAATCCTTCCGGATCAACCATTTTGGCCAGTCTGTTAAGTGCAGAGACTGAATCGATATTCAGGACTGCACCTTCATCATGAACGAATTTTAATTCCTCATTGGTTATGTTGTTACCTGTAAAGAGGATTCTGTCACCTGAAAATCCAAGCATTTTTGAGATGTGGACTTCACCAGGGGAAACAGCATCAATACAGCAACCTTCAGATTCCAATATTTTCATTACTGCAAGGTTGGTATTTGCTTTACATGCGTAAAATACTTTAAAATCAGGATAATATTTTGAAAAAGTTGAATAAAATTTATTGTAGTTTTCCCTTATCCTATTTTCATCAATCACATAGGTCGGAGTTCCGAATTCTGCTGCAACATCAATTGCATCGGCTCCACCAATGTCTAAGTGGTTTTTATCGTTTACTTTAATATTTAAGTCCATAATCTAAACTCCTTAAAAAAGTTACATTATGTATTTACTTATCTTGTTCGAGTTATTTAAAATTAATGAAGGAAATTGATTTTCCGTTTAAATTATTTAATAGAAGACTAAAAATAATAATCATGAAATCATATGGACTTACAGTAAGAGGCATCATCAAGAACGACTCAGGCGAAATCCTGATTGTCAAAAGGCATCCTAAAAGCAGAACCGACCCTGAAATGTGGGAACTTCCCGGCGGAAAGGTGGAAAAGGGAGAACATTTCGCTGATGCTCTTGTTCGAGAGATTAAGGAAGAAACAAATTTGGATGTGAATGTCGGAGATTTCTGTGAGGCAGTACAAAACGACTATTCCCACAAAAGGACGGTTCAGCTGATGATGTATCTGGATGACGTTGAGGGAAGCGTTGAGATAAGCGAAGAGCACACAGAATATATGTGGGCTTCAATTGAAAAAATAGAAAGTTTAGAATTATCAAGTTCCCTTAAAAAACTTTTAAAAAAAAGAAATTATAAACTTTAGAGTATTTCATCTAAAGCTTTTACAAACTGGTCAATTTCGGATTTTGTAATTGTCAATGGTGGAACAAACCTTAACACCTTGTCGGCGGTGCAGTTGATTAAAAATCCTGCTTCTCTTAATTTGTCGACATATTCTGCGCCAGGCTTGGTCAATTCAATACCTACCATTAAACCTTTACCACGCACATCAGCGATTATTTCCTTATCCAATTTTTTTAGCTCAGATAGGAAGTATTCTCCGACTTCATTGACATTGTCAAGGATATTTTCCTCATCAAATGCATCAAGAACCGCATTAGCAGCAGCCGCAACCAATGGACCTCCACCGAAGGTTGTTCCGTGGTCGCCTGGAACGAATGCACTGGCTACCTTTTCGGTTGCAAGGATTCCTCCCATTGGGACTCCTCCGCCGATTCCTTTAGCCATTGTCATTATGTCAGGTTTTACGTCAAAGAGTTCATGAGCGAAAAGTGTTCCGCATCTTCCAAATCCTGTCTGGACCTCATCGACAATGAATACGATGTCGTTTTCCTTACAGATTTTTTCGATTCCTTTCAGGTATTCGATATCAGGAACGTTGACTCCCCCTTCACCCTGGATAGGCTCTACAATAATTGCTGCAGTATTTTCTGTAACTGCCTCCTTGATTGCTTCCAAATCATTGTATGGCACATTGATGAAACCCTTTGGCAAAATGGATTTGAACGGTTCGTGGTAATGTTCGTGACCGGTTGCTGCAAGTGTCATTATGGTCCTTCCGTGGAATGACTCTACGGTTGAGATGACCTCGCTTTTTCCTGTGTATTTGACAGCTAACTTGATAGCTCCTTCGTTGGCCTCAGCACCGCTGTTTGCATAAAATATTCTGTCAAAACTTGTCATTTCAACTAATCTTTTGGCATAAATCAAAGCAGGCTCGTTGTAGTAGATGCTTGATATGTGAATGAGCTTTTCTGCCTGGTCCTGAATTGCCTTTACAAGTTTAGGATGATTGTGGCCTAAACAGTTAACTGCAATACCTGCAAACATGTCCACATATTCATTTCCATCGATATCCCATACTTTAACACCTTCCCCGTGATCAAGTACGATTGGCTGTCTGGTGAAAGTGTTTATGAAATAATCATCTTCAATCTTAATTAATTCCTGAGTATTCATAATAATCTCCTGATATATTTAATCATTAAACATATTAGATTAAATTAATATAAAATACTTTCCACAGAATCATCTGATAAGTGAAAAGAATGAAGTGATTAGGCATTGGTTTTAAAAAAAATTTAAATAGATGAAATTAATCATCTATTTGACTTTAACGGTTGTTTTAATGGTGTCTTTGAGGTAAGTCACTTTGACTGTGTATTTCTTGCCTTTTTTGAGCTTTTTGATAACATTCTTTTTAACGGTGCCCTTGGCTATTCCTTTTTTGTTGGTTTTGACCTTGTAGGTTTTTCCTTTGAACTTGAAGGTTATCTTTTTGCCTTTGACCTTTTTGCCGTTGATTTTGAGGGTCGCTTTTAATTTAACTTTTTCATCTGAAAAATTTGAAAAATTCATTATTATATAATATATTCACAATAATATTTAACTATTTAAACAATTTAATAAACAATTGAACCTAAAAACATGATTAGTTATTCAAAAACTATTTAATAGGAGTCATTAAATAATAGTATAAGGTGAAAAAATGAAAGTCGCTATAATTGAAACTGACAAAGGTAATATCGAATTAGAATTATTCCCAAAAGAGGCTCCAGGTACTGTAGCCAACTTTGAAAAATTGATTAATGAAGGATTTTATGACGGATTGACCTTCCACAGGGTAATTCCAAACTTTGTAATCCAAGGAGGATGCCCTAACGGAAACGGTACCGGAGGACCTGGATACACCATCAAATGTGAAACCGAAGGAAACCCTCACAGACACGGAACCGGTGCACTATCAATGGCACATGCTGGTAAAGACACTGGAGGAAGCCAATTCTTTATTACACACTGTCCACAACCACACTTAGATGGCGTTCACACCGTATTCGGCCAAGTAATCAAAGGCCAAGACGTTGTTGATGCTATCCGCCCGGGTGACGTTATGAACAGAGTCACCATAGAAGAAAGATAACCTTTCTTTTTACTTCTTTTTTATTTTTATCCATTTTAATTTAGTTAAACAGCTTTTAAAGAAAAAGTTGTATGGATTTGAAAAATTGCTCCCGTTTAAAACTGCTTATTTTAAATATCAAGAATTGCATATTCTTTAATTATCAAAATATCCAAAATCCGAACATTGAATATGCACCATATCATCTCAAAAATCAGATTTTTAGAAAAATTTACAGGTTCATTGCAATATTTATTCGACCGTAAAAACTATAATTTTAGATTTAACAGAAATTTTACAATCTTATAGCAAAATTGAGATATATAAATACATAAAATTTAAATATTGATTAAAACAAAGAGTAATTTTGAATTTAAATAACATTAAGGAGGATAAAATAATGCAACAGAATTATTCTCAAAGATTGGAAATGCAAATTCCACAAGAAAATACATATACTGGATTGACAAAAACTAAAAATATGGATAAAGAACTCGCAAATCTTTCAAAAGATTATAATATTCTCAAAATTGATGAATTAAAAGAATATTTGGAAAAAAATGGTGGATTAATACCATATATTCACTCAATAACTCCTTTAATTAAAGATTATTTCCCTAAAAATGAATTATGCCTAACTTACTATATTGATCCAGAATTTGAAGAGTTGAATCATGCCTTAATTTGTGTGATAGGAAAAAATTCATTATTTGAAAAAGAAAGAGAACTAATGAATCAACTTAATGATAAATTACTATATTTAACTGATTTTTCAACTGATGTAAAAAGTTTAATTTCTGTAAGGCTGTGGTGGTTATGACTGTTTTTGATTGGAAAGAGTTCTACAATGTGGGAAATCACCTTAAAAGTTATTCGAAAAAGGAAGCATACCAACGTTCAGCAATCTGCAGATACTATTATTCATGCTTTGGCCCAGTTAAAAACTATTACGAAAAATCATTTAGGAAAACGCTATCATCAAAAAATGCGCATATCAAATTAATTAATGCATTAAAAAAATCTCCATTTTTTGAAGAGCAAAAATTAGGTGAAAAATTAGTTGAATTAAGAAAAAATAGAAATTTTGCCGATTATAAAACCGAAAAATTGAGTAAAAAATTGGTTATTGATTCTAAATTGGATGCTGAAGAAATTTTTCAAATGTTAGATGAACTTTACAAAAATCCTGTAAGAGTAATGAAATAACTAACTTGTATTAGATTTGATTCCTACAAATGAAGCAAATACTGATGCAATGCACAACACCACACAGATGATGCAAGTTATCTGACAGCTTTGAATCAACAGCGGGTAGTACTGCTCGATTATCGGAACATCACCCATTATGAACGCAAACACCAAAGTCAATATTCCCATACTCATTGCCTGACCGACCGTACGCATTGTCGCAACCGCAGCCGATGCGGCTGAAGTGTCCTTTGGCGGAACGGATCCCATGATTACATTCGTATTCGGCGGTGAAAAGAGTCCGAATGCTACACCGTAAATTACCATAGAGACTATCAAAAATGCCATTGGGGTTGCCGCATCCAGAGATGAGAACAGGAACAGTGAAACAGTCCCAAGACCCATTCCGATTGCCGCAAGGATTTGAGGCACGAACCTGTCGGACAGCCTTCCTGCAATCGGAGCCAAAACCACCTGGCACAATGGAGCCACAAGCAGTATCATTCCTGCAGTCTGTGAATCGAATCCCTTGATGTACTGAAGGTGATAATTAAGGATTGTTGTAACGGCATAGGTTGCCAGATATGCGCACAGTGATGCGAAATTGGCTGAGAGGAACTTGTGATTTTTAAAGAACCTGATATCAAACACCGGATGTGATTGTCTAAGCTCGATTAGTCCGAATATCACCAGGATTATGACCCCCAATACGGTCAGGACCATTCCCAATTGTGTGTTTAAAATGGTAAAGCCGTACATGAAGAGCACCATTCCGATTCCATATGTCAATGATCCCTTGATGTCCAATGGAATGCCCTTAAATGAAATCCATTCCTCATCGATTCTTGTTAAAAGCAATGCCAGAATCACAAAGAGAAACGGAACTCCGAACAGCACTACAGATCTCCAGCCCAGATTGTAATTCAGGATTCCTCCCAATACCGGAGACAAAGAGAGTCCCACATAGACTCCGGTAATGTTTATCCCCAATGCCTTTCCGCGCTCTTCAGGAGGAAATGCGGACACTATCATTGCCATGGAGGTGACATTGATGAAAGCCAGTGCTATTCCCAAGATAAACCTGCAGGCAAGGAACTGTTCCTGAGATGTTACGCAAACATTGACTATGGAAATTATGATAAATAGAATAATGCTTATGTTTGTGACCTTCTTAAGGCCGAATTTTCCTGAAATTTGGCCGGCAGGAACCGAGAGAACAGCCACAACCAACAAAAAAATAATTGTTACCCAGTTTTGAACTATATTGCTCATGTGAAACTCTGTTGCAATTGATGGAATGACAATGGTCACTGCATTGACCGCAAAAACCGTGAAAAATGACAATACCGTACAAATCAATAAGAGTAAATTTTTATTTTCCATCACTATTATATATCCATGATGAAGTTTAAATATTTTTTAAAATATACTACAATTATGAGCGAAAACAAATTTCCGGAATATATCACATTCCCAAGAACCTTCGAAAAGTATAGATGGTACAAACCCATCCTCGTATTCATAATCGGAGCAATTGTATATGCAGTATTGCAAGTTTTATTACTTATGATTTTTAATATTGCCTACGATACGAACACTATTACTCAATTAATAACAGGAGGATACGAGGCCCTAAATTCTGAAGTTGGAAGCTACATCGGTTATCTGTCTGTGGCCATTTTCATTCCTTCACTTTATATTGCAACTAAAATTGTTCGGGACAGGCCGTTTTCTTCCTATTCATCATCACGTGGAGGGTGGAACTGGAAACTCTTCTTTAAGTCACTTTTAATTCCATTGGTAGTATATATAGTCTATGAAATTATACATGCCCTGATTTTTGGACAAAAAAGCGCGAATACACTGACACCTACCTTCTTTTTGATATGCCTGATTATCATACCTTTGCAATGCATTGGAGAAGAATACGTCATGAGAGGTTTGATTATGCAAACCTTCGGATCATGGTTTAAAATACCTGTTCTGGCGATTGTCCTTCAATCCATAGTTTTTGCATCAATGCATCCCTACAGCATCCTGGGAGTAATCGGAGTATTCATACAGGGAATCCTATTGGGATTCATAGCCTGGCGCAGCAACGGTCTGGAAGCTTCTTGCGCACTTCATAGTGTGAATAACCTAATGAGTGCATATTTTGTAGCTTTAGGATTTGAAGTGAGCTCATCTCTAATCACCCCTTACGACTTTGCTTCAACAATGATTGTTAGCACAATCTCAGCATTGGCACTGTATTATGTCGGAACAAAGAAAGGCTGGTTTGAGGAAAAGACAGAGAATCTATGGTAAAATCACTCTTAGTTTTGAGTTCAATAGCTCAAAACCTTATTATTTTTTAAGTTTCTCCATCAGCCCGGACCTGCGGGCATAATGAAACATGTACAATTGGACATATCCTGCATTATCACCAAATTCATCCATTCCGAATTCCCTGACCTTGGAAACACTTATGTCCTTGCCTTCAAAATACAGATGGGACACTATCCTTTTTATCCAGACATCAGACGGGAAGGCTTCCCTGAAGTTGAATCCGTAAAGCAGTATGCAGTCTGCCACCTTCGGACCGACACCCGGAACCTCAAGGATTGTTTCAAAGGCTTCGTCATAACTCATGTTTGAAATTTCCGACAGGTCCATTTCAAGTGTAAACATCTCGCTTGCCCTTCTCATGTAGGGTGCCCTATATCCTACACCACATTCCTTCAGATTATTTTTGCAACTGCAAATATCTTCAATATCTGATGAATTAAATTCATCTTCATCATCCAAATACACATTTCCTAACACGGAACTTTTAGGAAAAGTATAGTATCCGTCATGCTCATTTCCCCATTTTTCCTTCATGCCGGAAATCGATTTTGTCCACCTTTTGATGGAATTGTTTGCAGAACAAATTGATGATATGATGCATTCAAAGGGGTCGGGCGCTAAAAAAAGTCTCAAACCGTTGCAGAATTCGCTCATTTCGGCAAGTTCCGCATGGTTGTGCAAATATTTATAGAATCTGTTCAAATCAAAATCCAAATCATAGATGTAGCTCAATTTGGAAACGGCATCACTTTGAGAAATTTCACCATCGAAATTGAAATCCAAAAAATCGCCTGACTGGCGAACATCAAAAATTACAGGATTATCATCGACCATGACAACCTGCCTGAATGATTCGTCAACCTGCCTCCAAGGGGGCTGTGAAGTCTGGCCGGAAAATTGGGTCAGTTCTAAATCTATTGGAGCTTTGATGATCATAACCTAACAGCTACATTATTTTCTTTTAAGTATTCCTTGACTGTGCCGATTGAATATTGGTTGAAGTGGAATATGCTTGCTGCAAGCGCAGCTGAAACATCTGTCTTTTCAAACACTTCCAAAATATGCTTAGGCTCGCCAACTCCTCCACTGGCAATGACCGGAATGTCAACCGCATCATTGATGGCCTTGTTAAGCTCGATGTCATAGCCGTTCTGGGTTCCGTCGCCGTCCATACTGGTCAAAAGCACTTCACCGGCACCACGGTCCTGGCATTCGATTGCCCACTGAATTGCATCAATGCCTGTGAACTCCCGTCCGCCGTAAATGCTTGTATCAAACCAGCAGTACCCGTTATCTGTTTCTATAACTGTTTTGTCAGGGGCATCATCCGGATGGTCAACGTATCTTCTCTTTGCATCGATTCCTATCACGACTGCCTGGGAACCGACAACCTTTGAGGCCTCGGTCAACAGTTCAGGATTCTTGATGGCTGCAGTGTTGGTTGAGCATTTGTCCGCTCCCGCCTTAAGCATGTTGATGTAGTCGTCGACCTTTCTTATTCCTCCGCCTACACAGATTGGCATGAATACGTTTTCGGTCAATCTGTCAATCACATCGGCCATTGTGGCACGCCTTTCATGTGAAGCGGTAATGTCCAAAACGACAACTTCATCAGCACCTTCCTCATAGTAGCGTGTTGCAAGATCAACCGGATTTCCTGCATATTTGATTTGCTTAAACTCGACTCCCTTAACGACACGGCCTTCAGGAACCTGCAGGTCACAATCCAGACAAGGAATAATTCTTTTGGTCAACATAAAAATCCATAAAAAAAGTAGAAAATTTGTTTAAGAATATTCTTAAGCAGAATATCTTAAAACGAAACATAAAATTGCTAAAATAACTGTAGCAACAATAACGTGTTCAGGTGAAAGTTTTGGACCTAAACTTTCTTCATCAAAGTACCTTACCAAACCTGCACCGGTTTGAGGCATTGAAATCTTATTATCTTTTTTTGCCATAATAATTCTCCATTAAATTAATTGATAAAAATAACTTAATATATCTATTTTTTTCATCATATATAAAGTTTAAATTTTTTCCTTCTTGATAACCTTGATATCACTTATTCTGGTATCCGGATATTGGCCATCCTCATCCTTTTCAACAGCCTTTACCATATCCCATACGGTTAAAAGTGCAACACTGACACCGGTGATTGCTTCCATTTCAACACCTGTCTTGCCTAAAGTGTTAACGGCACATGTTGCAATGATTTCATCATCTTTTACTTCAAAATCAAGTTCTATACCTGTCAAGGCCAACGGATGGCAAAGCGGTATTATTGAAGATGTGTTTTTTACTGCCTGAATTCCTGCAATCTGAGCGGTTGTAAGCACATTTCCCTTTTTTATTTCCTCATTTTGAATCAGACTGATTGTATTCCTGTCCAAAAATATGCTTCCGCTGGCTATTGCCCTTCTTTTTTGATCAGGTTTAGCCCCGACTTCAACCATATGCACTCCGCTTTCTGTCAAATGTGTAAATTCCTCTGCCATATTATCATTTCTCGCTTACTTCAACTACATCCAATTGTTCGCAAATTGCTCCAACACCCAATATTTCACTTACATTAGGCTGGCTTCTTCCTTCATCACCGGAAATCAATTCCTTGATGTAAAGGCCTCCTTCCGTTTTAATGCGCATTTTAAATGTCTTATCGTCAATTATCTCATATTTCAAATCCAAAACATGCTTTATGCGAACCATGTCAGTCCGCCTTCTCAAAACCCTTAATGGGGTTTGCTGGTGAATCTCATTTAATTTTGTCAGCTCTTCCAGCTTATCCGGGTCAAACGGCTCATCGCACTTGACAATCGCCTCATAAACCTTATAGGTGTCAGGGGAGGACTGTTTTATTTCAGCCTTGCGGCCCCTTTCACAGAGTTTCAATCCATGATAAGCGGTTTTACCTTCATTGATTTTATTTATTTCATTTTCTAATTTGGCCAGATCCAAATTTCTAATTCTTGGCTCCTTTATCTCCAAAACAAACGGCCTTCCCGAACCGAGCATCAGTACATCGATATCTTCACGGCCGGCTCCATGGAACTTGGCTTCCTTTCCTTTGGTCAGCTTCAGGAAATGCTCGGAAATAAGCTCCTCAACGGATTCGGGATATTGCTTGCCTGTTCCGTTGCACTCCTCACATCCTCTGCCCTTACATTTGGTGCATGGCCATTTGGTTTGAGGGATTCCGCGCTTATACTTATTGTATTTTCCCTCGACATACAAAGGATTGATTTGAATTCTGACTTTAGGCTCTTTTCTTAAATCTATGTTAAAGACAATGTCCTGCCTTTCAAATTCGGCTTCCTTGTCATACTTTTCCCAGATTCCAAGGCCTATCAATCTGTTGACTTCCTTTTTGATGGTTTCAACGCCCAAGTCAAATTCCTCAGACAATTCCTCGTCACGTTCCTGAATGTCTTTAGGAATCTGTGAGCCCACCAGGAAGGTGTCGAATTCTATGCCCAGCTGGCTGATTTTGGCATCGATTTTATCATATAAGCCATCATCCAACTTATCAAAAATGTTATCGCAAATCACGCAGTCGGCATCATCCAAATCAATGCCCAATTCCTCGCATACCTTGTCGGCACGTTCGATATTGTTGGTGCCCTCTATCGTTTTGGACAGCTTGCGTCCAAGACAATGCTTGCAGATCTTTCCGTCTGTCCTGTTTAGAATATCTTCAGCTAATCTCATGTTATCTCTGCATGAACTGGCCCATCATACGGTTCATGGCTCCGCCCCTCAGGCGTCCGCCACGTTTTCCAATTCCTTTCATTGTCTTTTTGGTGTTGTTGTAATACTTAAGCAATTCCTTGACATCGCTTTCCTGATGACCTGATCCACGGGCAATCCTTTGAATTCTGGACTGCTTAATGATTTTCGGATTGAGCATTTCCTCCTCGGTCATTGAAGACATCATGATTTTATAGGATTCAAGCTTGTCCTCGGTCATCTTTGATGCCTCTTTTGTAATCTTGTTTCCCATACCGGGAATCATGTTGAGCACCTGCTGCATCGGACCCATGCTGTTCATCATTTCAAACTGGTTTTTCATGTCCATAAGTGTGAATTTACCGGTAAGCATGTTGTTCATGGTCTTTTCGGCAACATCCTCATCAATATTTTCCTCTGCCTTTTCTATAAGGGATTTTATGTCCCCCATACCAAGCAGTCTTGAGATGAATCTTTCAGGGTCGAAAGGCTCAAAGTCATCCACCCTTTCACCAGTACCGATGAACTTGATTGGAGCGCCGGTTTCAGCCACTGCTGACATCGCACCCCCACCTTTTGCTGAACCGTCCAATTTTGTAATTATGATTGAACCGATGTCGGTGGCCTGGGAAAATGCCTTTGCCTGCTCTCCAGCCTGCTGACCGATAGTTCCGTCAATTACAAGGATTGCTTCGTTCGGATTGATGATGTTGTCCAGCTCATCCATCTCGGCAATGAGATCAGCCTCTTCCTTGTGCCTTCCTGCTGTATCGAAAATGATGACCTTACGGTTTTTGAACTCCTGCAAACCTTTTTGGGCAAGATCCAAAGCATCCTTGTTGTTCGGATCACCATATAAAGGCACATCCATCTCTTCAGTGAGCTGCTTCAATTGCTCATAAGCAGCCGGCCTCCATGTGTCTGTACATACTACTGCCGGGTTGAAACCCTTTTTCTGCAGATATCTGCATAATTTTCCGATTGTAGTGGTCTTACCGGAACCCTGCAATCCTAAAAAGAGTATCTTATACGGCCTGTCATTGATATCAAGGTCTGCCGCTTCGCTGCCAAGAAGGTTGACCATTTCCTCATAGATGATTGTTATGACATGCTCCCTTGGAGTGATGCCCTTAGGAGGTTCCTCTTCAAGAGCCCTTTCCTCTATTTTCTTTGATAAATCTAAAACTAATTTAATATTAACGTCAGATTGAATTAATGCACGTTGTATATCTTTTACAACTTCTTTTATTGTCTTTTTATCGATTACTGACATTCCTACTAATTTCTTCATGGTATTAGTAAGATTTTCACCTAAATTTCCAAGCATATTAATCACTTCTTTAGAAAAGTTAATTATTATATTAAGATATATTTATATTTAACAAGTTTTAATAATTTTCGTGTGAGTACTATGTTAAAAGAAGTAATAAAATCATTGGAAACATCACCGATTGTTAAAAAAGGAGATTACAATTACTTTGTAAATCCTATAAGTGATGGCGTACCTGCAATGAACCCGTCAATGCTTAGAGAATTGGCCCGTGTAGTTTACAAGTATGCAGATTTAAATATTGACAAAATTGTTGCAGTTGAAGCTATGGGAATACATCTGGCAACAGCGCTTTCCCTTGCAACAGACATTCCTTTTGTGGTAATCCGTAAAAGGCAGTATGGCCTTCCTGGCGAAACCGAAGTTTATCAGAAAACCGGCTATGGCTCATCAAACCTTTATGTCAATGATCTTCATGAAGGCGAAAGAATCCTGCTCATTGACGATGTTGTAAGCACCGGAGGGACACTGGTGGCATTGATTAGGACATTGACCGATATGGGCCTTGACCTGAAATCCGTAGTGGCCATCATCGACAAGGGCGAAGGCAGGAATATCGTCAAAAGGGAAACCGGAGTGGACGTGTTATCTATCGTTAAACTGGATGTAATTGACGGCAAGGTAGTCATTGAAAGCACAATTGAAGATTAAAATGTCAATGTATGATATGGATTTGGACAGGGTAATCCGAAAAATCAACTCGATGGATGCAAAAACTGTAGGGCTGCAGTTTCCGGAAGGCCTCAAGATACAGGCGACAAAGATAGCCAGAGAGATTGAAGCGCAAACCGATGCGATTGTCGTCATCTCAGGAGATCCCTGCTTCGGAGCATGTGATGTCAGCGACTGGAAAATGAAGGGTTCGGTGGACTTGATTGTTCACTACGGCCACACCCCCCTTCCACTGAAATATGAAGTGCCTACACTGTTCATCGAGGCATACTCAAAAATTGACATCAAAAAGGACCTTGAAAAATGCCTGGAAACATTAAAAAGCCACTCAAGAATAGGGCTTGTAACAACAACACAGCACCTGCATCTTCTAAATGAGACAAGGGATTTTCTGGAGGACAACGGCAAGGAAGTCATTCTTGGATCATCCCCCTCAACAAGAAAGGGACAGGTTCTGGGCTGCAACTTCTCATCAATCAAGGACCTTGAAGTGGACGCGATACTCTTTATCGGCAGCGGAAATTTCCACCCATTGGGAATCAAGCTGTTTTCTAATGCACCTGTAATAGCTTTGGATCCATACAACTCTGAAATCAGAAGCATGGATGAGTTTGCAGATAGGATTTTAAGGATACGCTTTGCAAGAATTACAAAAGCACGCTCCGCTAAAAAATGGGGCATTCTGGTATCCTCAAAAGAGGGACAATACAGAATGATGCTTGCAAAGGAAATCAAAAAAACCCTTGAAGATGCAAATATGGAAAGCTATATAATTCTAATGGATAATGTTTCCCCTGATGCACTGCTCCCATATCTTGAATTGGACGCGTTTGTTGTAAGCGCATGTCCAAGAATAGCTATTGATGATTCTCAAATGTATAAAAAACCATTATTAACACCACAAGAATTGGAAATCGTACTTAACAAGCGTGAATGGGAAAACTATCAGTTGGATGAGATTTTATTCCATGAAAGATATGGATGATTGGAAAAAGTTCTCCCTATTCTTAATGCTTTTATTTTTGAAATTGCTATACAAAATCTCGAGTTATTTCTTTTTAATTTAAAATTTGTTTAAATTTCTTATTTTAATTATACAAAATAATAAATATTTTTTAAAGTATTATTTTGAGCTATTCACCACATTATTTTTAAGAGAAGATTAGAAAATTTTAAAAATATTTATATATACAGTACAATCAAATAATATGTATTCAATATAGGAGATAAAAAAATGAAAATTAAACAAAGTTTATTTTTAGTCTTTATGGTTTTAATTTCATTGTGCATCATCAGTGCGGCAAGTGCTGCAGACAATGCAAGTGATGTTGTTGCAGTCACTGATGACGTAACTGAAGTTCAATCCATAGACAATGTTGATGAAAAATTAGCTGTTGAAAATGATGTTGTTTTAGAAGAAAATGCCGACGCTGATAACGAACCAATTCTAGCCGTTGATAATAGCGATAAAGATACTTTAAGTGACAGTGGCTTCACATTTGGTGGAAACGGAGGCAATAGCAGTAGTAAATTTGATTTTTCAAACATTACTTTCGATTTCGGTAACGGTACAAAAATTGATTTAGGAAGCTTATTGAATGGTACTACCATAAGCTTTGGAAATGGTACATCCTTCAATATATCAGACCTACTGAACAGTAACATGACTTTTGGTAACGGAACAAGCTTCAATTTAACCCAAATAATGAACATGACCGGTAACGGAACTGGTTCATTCGACATATCCGCTATTATGGATTTGATTGGAGGAAAAAAAGTTACCTTTGAAGCCGATGATATAAAGCAGACTTATTCCGGACCAGTCAACTTTAAAATAAAAGTCCTTGATGGCGATAAGCCGGTATCACAGCAAACTGTCGTATTTACGGTGAATAACAAGGATTATGTTGGAAGGACTGATAAGGACGGTTATGCAACCCTCTCAATAGATCTGGCTGCAGGCACACATTACGTCTATACTGAATATAATAATGTGATTGGAAAAAATAAAATTGAAATCACAAAAGCAGCCTCCAAATTAACTGCTAAAAAGAAAACCTTCAAAGCAAAAGCCAAAACTAAAAAGTATGCTATTACCTTAAAAGACAATAATGGTAAAGCTATTAAAAATGCTAAAGTTACCTTAAAAGTAAAAGGTAAAACTTTCACTGCTAAAACCAATGCCAATGGTAAAGCTACCTTTAAAATTAAAAAATTAACCAAAAAAGGTAAATACACTGCAAAAGTCAAATTTGCAGGAAACGGCTATTACAGCGCATCCAGTGCAAGTAAAAAAATTACCATTAAATAAGCATTTAGTCAATTAGGGAGCAATAAAACTCCCAAACATTCTTTTTTTAAACTAATTTTCTTGGATATTGTGCAGTTGATACAATTCTATTAAGCTCCACATATCATGCACCGAAACTTAAATGATTTTGGATGAATTTTATTTTTTTCTAAATTTTTATAACATTGTTATTATCATAATAATTTTTCTGCTGAATTTCAGCT
>NZ_CAJODJ010000032.1:0-22183 GCF_905233225.1 Methanobrevibacter sp. UBA212 | reverse complement strand
GTCAAGGAAAATCCACATATTATTATGAATGGAAATGCTTTGACGAAAAAATAGGCATGGCCTAAGAATCTCCGGCTTCTACAAGCCGGAGAGGTTCAACCTTTTCTTATTATCATTTTCACTGAGGTCAAGAAAATAGGGTTCAATAATGTCTGTGGGACTTCTTTTGTATGATTGCACATGTTTCTCCCTGCTTAAGTGAGATGAAACATATGAAAATTGCGGAAGATTCTCATCATGAATCTGTTGGATTCCATATCTGCCTATCATTCTGATTTTGTCTTCTCCAACAGGTGTTGACTGGTGTTCTCCGTTTGCCACTATCTGTTCAAAGATGATTTTTAAATCAGGGTCTATGATGTATGAGCTGTCCATTTCTCCAATACTTCCATCCTTGAAATATACTTTCTCATTAGCCTTTCTTCTGAATATTCCCGAAACATTCAAGTTATTGTGAAGTTCTCGCGGATATTCGTTATACATAATTTTATACCCAAAGTCGAATGGTTTGTCTATTTTTCTTTTCCGAGTCATAGAAAATCACATTTTCACTTGTTTTTTTACCAGGAAAAAAGATCTTTTTTCAAAAAGTCTGGAGCAATATATGCTCCTTAAATTCTAATTTTAGAATAGACTGGCATTAGGCAAAATTCGATTTTTGCCTGATTGATAATTTGTTTTGCGTTTTTAATGCAAGTTTTTGAAGTGCGAAAGTGCAGAAAAGCACAAATGCAATTTTGCATAAAAAACCTTTTTTTAGTTTTTTTCAAAAATGCAAATAATTGTTAAATAACGATGTTAAAAATAAGCATTTATTATATAGAAGTAATATAATTATAATATGTTTAAAATAGATAAGGGGATTAGATAAATGTCAAAGATTTTTATTTCATGCGCACTTCCTTATGCAAACGGACCATGTCATTTGGGCCATATCCGCTCAACATACCTGCCGGCGGATATCTATGCAAGATACAACAGGATGATTGGCAATGATGTCCTGATGGTCTGCGCAACCGATGAACATGGAACTCCAATTGCCGTAAAGGCAGATAAGGAAAACAAAAAACCGATAGAGATTTCAAAAAGATATCATGATATGATTGTAAAAGACGTTGAGTCAATGAACATATCACTGGACAATTTCACAAGAACCACTGATGAGGCTCACTATGATATTGCCAAACACTTCTTCAAATCATTATATGACAAGGATTTGATTTACAGGGAAGATATCCAGCAGCTGTATTGTCCGAACTGCAACAAGTTCCTTCCGGACCGTTATGTTGAAGGGTTATGTCCTGTCTGCGGTTCCGAAGCGAGAGGTGACCACTGCGAAAAATGCGGAAAGGCACTTGACCCGACCGAACTCGATGAGCCCCACTGCATTACCTGCGGAACAACTCCTATAATCAGGGACACATTCCAGTACGCTTTCAAGCTTTCAGAGTTCGAGGATGACTTGAAGGATTATATTGCCAACAACGACAACCTTCCTGCAAACGTCAAAAACTATGCGACAAACTGGCTTGAGGAAGGATTGAACGACTGGATTTTGACCCGTGATATGGATTGGGGAATACCTGTACCGCTTGAAGAAGCCAAAGGCAAGGTATTGTACGTATGGATTGAGGCATTCCTTGGTTATATCTCATCAGCGTCACAATGGTCAAAGGTCTCCGGCAGGAAATGGGAGGAGTACTGGAACGACTATGTGGTCCATTTCATCGGAAAGGACATCATATACCACCATTCAATATTCTGGCCGGGGCTTTTGAAGGCATACGGCTGCAAGCTGCCTGACATGATTTATGCAGGCGAGTTCCTCTCACTTGAAGGGGAAAAGATGTCTACAAGCAAGAATTGGGTAATATGGATTGCCGATTTTGTAAAGGATTATGATCCTGACCTTTTAAGATATTACCTGACAATGAACGCTCCTTTGAATAAGGATTCAGACTTTTCATGGGATGATTTCCAGAGAAGAAACAACGATGAGCTTGCAGATGTAATAGGAAACTTCCTTCACCGTACATTCGTATTCACCAAAAAGTCATTTGACAGCAAAATCCCTGAATATGAAAACCCAAGCGAAGAGGATGAGGAGTTCAGAAAAGCAATCGAAAATCTTCCAGATATTGCAGGATCCCATATAGCCAATTATGAATTCAGGGAAGCATTGGTTGAAATATTCAGAGTGGCCAAAATGGGAAACAAATATTTCAATGATGCCGAACCATGGAAAGCAGTAAAAGAAGACACACAAAAGGCTGCAAACTGCCTGTACCTTTCCAACCAGTTGGCAAAAACATTGGCATACACATTAAAGCCGTTCCTTCCTACCAAAGCTGACAGAATAGCTGAAATCATGAACATAGATTCACTTGACCATTGGGAAGATGCAAAGGTCCCATTGCCTGCGGGACATGAAATAAACAAGGCAAAACCGTTATTCAAAAAGATTGAAGATGAAGAAATTGAAGCCCAAAAGGCAAAACTGAAAGAGAACCTAAATGAAAAAGAGGATGATAACATGAGTGACCTTATAACAATTGATCAATTTGACGAAGTAGTAATCAAAATAGGACAAGTAAAAGAAGCTGAAAAAATCGAAAAATCAGACAAGTTATTGAAGCTTCAGGTTGACATCGGAGAGGAAAAGCCAAGACAGATTGTTGCAGGCCTTGCAAAATTCTACTCTCCGGAAGAGCTCGTCGACAGGAAAGTATGCGTAGTTGCAAACCTCCAGCCTGCAAAGCTCTTCGGAACATTATCTGAAGGAATGATATTGGCTACCGGCGAATCAGGTGCTTTGCTTGCACCGGACGTCAATGCTCAAATCGGTGAAAGAATTCAATAGATAGATTAAAATGTCAGAGTCTGTTCTAGTAAACAAGGCAGAGACCTTCCTGGAGGAAATTTCAAATGATCCTATCAGCCTTGATGATATTGAGGATTTTGAAGTTTTCAAGGACCTTTACTTCAAGCTAGACAACAGACTAAACCATCTGCAGAAACTTAAGGATGATATGGATTTGCAGGGATACACCACTCCCTTTACATCCATCTCTAAATATGGAACAAAAACCGTATCTGAGGTGGCTGCAGATGAGATAAGGGAAACCAGTCGCCATAACCAGATATTCAGAATGTCGGCAAATGCCAAAAAGAACATTCTAGACCGTGTAAAGTCAGCCATCGACTCGCACAAGATTGCCTTGGGAAACCTTGAGCAGTTCGGATATATGAAGTGCAATTCATGCTATAAGAAATATGCAATGAATGAATTCAAGGGCATGGACGGCCAGTGCACCTGCAAAAGCACATCCTTTTCATTCAAGGTAAGAAGGGAACTGACACATCGCCTTGAGATAATACCATACCTTCCTCTGTCCGGAAACTATATGGTGCTTAGGAGTGAACTGTCACGATATTCAAATGAATCATTGAATCAGGTTTTAAATATCCTGAAACAGGAAAGGAGAGGTGTCGTCAAGACAGTATCTCCTACAATCAGATTCACGGATGATAAAAATCGTTTGATTCGAAAAACAATCACTTTGGGCTCCGAATATGTCGACAACTATGAGGAGGAAGTCAGAAACCGCTACGGTTCCGATGTGCGTATAGAGGGCCTTAAGTTTCACAAGACAAAACCTGCAATCATAGATGACCAGCATGCCAGAAAAGCACTGGCACTGGCTTATGTGGGCTATGCCAATGAGATAATCTCTGAAATCAAGGATGACATATTGAAGCGCAATCTGACTGATTTTAAAAGGATTAACAAGTATGATGAAATCCTTGAGGAATTTGAAAATCAAAAACCTGATTTCATTGATGAATATGACAAGGATGCAATTGAGGCATGGAGAAAGTCCGAAATCGAAAAAAGATTCAGAAGCCTTAACTATATCGACAGGTACGGCAACATGACAAGGTCTCTTAAAAGGGACATCAAAGTCAGGGAAAACATCTACAGGAACATATTCAAGAACATCGCATACACATTAATCATTTGGGACATATTCCGATATTACATTACAACTTCAAACAATGCGCGTAAAATCAACTTGGGACCGTTTCCATACATACGCGTTGAGCTGGATCGTGAACAGAGAAGGGTATTCCAGACAACCTATGAGGAGGTCATTGAAATCCTCAAGGAATTCACCGACATCAGAATCATCAATATTCCCAAAATGGATCTGCTTTTATATGAGAAATTCAAGTTTGAAAAGGAAATGCGCAATTCCAATATAAAATTCAAGCATGTTGCATTGGGTGCGGCATTAATCAATCAGAATTCAGACATAGACCTTGAAACCATCAGCTATGCATTCAACATAAACGAATCAAGAATCAAAAAGGAAATCAAGCACATCGACCAGATCAAAAATCCGAAAACCGACAGGTCTAAAAAATTTTTGGAATTAATCAAGAAGTGATAATATGGATAAGAAAGTCACATCTATTCATATTACAAAGGCACTGTCCTCTTCCATGATTGTGGATTTGATTGATGAGTATCCTTACCTTGAAGAGATAACCTGCTCTCCCAGCGTATATGAGAGAACATCACAAACCTATATTGATGCTTTAAAGGAATTGGGCATTGATGTTAAAAAAAAGTACAATTGGGGTGCCGAATCCAAAAGCGACGGGATAGAGTTTTATGTGGTGAAACTGTCAAATGAAGGAATGACTGCAAAACAGATTTCACAGAAGCTTGACATTTCACTCAACCGTGTCTATTATCTGCTAAGAAAGGGCAAAGCTAATTTTGACAATCGCAAAAGAAAACATGACCATTCAGAGATAAAACGATTGAAAAGCGAGGGATGGTCTGCAAAGGAAATTGCGGATAAGTTGGATATGCCTCTGAGAAGTGTCTATTATATCCTCAATAAAAAATAATTCGTATGATTAATTATTTTAATCAGTAATAAGATATATAATCTTATGATGATTTTACCTCAACTACCATTATATGCAATAGCGATAATCTGCGGATTGCTGTCATTTGCGGTGACAAGACTGACCATGCCGAGGATTATTGCCAAACTCGAAGCGGCGGACATTGTCGGAAAAGACATACACAAGTCATGGAGACCCGTTGTTGCTGAAATGGGCGGATTCGGAATACTTTTCGGATTCATAATCGGAATGTTTTCCGGAATATATATGCATGACCTTTTGACATTTCCGCTGGTAATCGTTCTGGTTGTCATTCTTCTTGTGGGAATCATAGGTATTGCCGATGACCTGCTTGCACTATCATCAAAGGAGAAGTTCTTCCTACTGTTTTTGGCAGGCCTTCCGTTGATTTGGGCCGCACCGCCTAATGTGGGATTGCTTTATCTCATCACCATCCCTATAGCATTGTCAATCGGTGCCAATTTGACAAACATGCTTGCGGGTTTGAACGGTATCGAATCAGGTTTGGGGGTCATTTCAATGGCTTCGCTCACTGTTGCATGTATAATACTGGGCAAATATGATGTGACCATCATTTCAATGAGCATGCTTGGAGCATTGATTGCATTTCTCTACTTCAACAGATACCCGGCCAAGATCTTTCCGGGAGATACAGGTACATTAATCATAGGAGCGGCAATTGTCTGCATTGCATTCATAGGCCGTGTAAAGCTGATTGCATTCATCATCATGATGCCGAACATCATTGACGCCGCCCTGAAATTCTACTCAGCAGGCGTAATGAACAGACAGCAGCAGAATCCGACACAGCTCAATGACGAGGGAAAACTTGTACGTCCCGAACAGGGCTTCAAGTCCCTTATAAGACTTGTTTTGAGAAGGCCGATTTCAGAAAAGAATGCGGTTAAGATAATCTGGGCCATTGGTCTGGTGTTCGGATTGTTGGGTATTGCAGTTGCCCTGACAATGCCTGGAGTGATTGAAAATCAGACACTGATGAACTTTTTGCATATAAAAGAGATGTTCTATCATATTTAGGTGAAATCATGAGACCTTACGTAATATTGAATGCTGCAATGACATTGGACGGTAAAATCGCAACAGCCTCAGGAAGCTCAAACATTTCCGGAGAAAAGGACCTTGAAAGGGTGCATGAAATCAGAAAGGAATGTGACGCAATAATGGTTGGAATCGGAACTGTCATGGCCGATGACCCAAGGCTCACAGTCCATAAGATTGATGCAAGGCCTGAAGACAATCCGGTACGGGTGGTTGTAGACAGCAGATGCAGGACTCCCGCCGATGCAAGGATTACAAACGCTGATGCCAAAACCATAATTGCAGGGGCAAATGAATATAAGGAGGAGTTCATGAAGAGCGAAACCTACGAGAAATTGAAAAAGCGAGGGGTGAAGTTCTTCTTTTCAGGCGACAGGCGTGTTGATTTGAAGGCGCTTATGAACTACCTTCATGAGGAAGGAATTGACAAACTCATGCTTGAAGGCGGGGCGACACTGAACTTTTCCATGATAAGGTTGGGATTGATTGATGAAATCAGCATTTGTGTTGCGCCAATGGTAGTTGGCGGTGCTGATGCAAAGACATTTTTTGATGGCGATGGATTTAATACAATGGATGAATCAGTAAAGTTGGAGTTGATTGATTACTATCCATTAGATAAGGACTTCATTTTAAATTACAGGGTGTTGAATGACTGACCTGATATGACCTTATACCATATGAAATCATCACCTGCATAGAGGCTTATGAGTACTGATGCGAGGGTGGTCAGGGCAAATATGATAAATGTGCCTGACGGTGTCATGAAAAAGAACAGTACCAATAAGATGATTTCACCAATTATAAATATTTTTTGAGGATGGCCTGTTTTTATATAGCTTAAAAAACCAAGCAATACAGGAGTCATGATAATGGTCAGTATGTATAGTATTGATTCATATAGGCCTGTGAGGTTTGAAACCGGCAAGGCAAGAATGACCATAAAGAGATACATCTCAAGAACGGTGAGGAAGAATCCCTGAACGCCTCCGCTGATGGCCTGGGCCAGTGTATGCTTTTTTAAAAGCACCCTTGACCAGATCAAAACAGGATATATCAGACCGAAAATTGCACCGAAGGGACCCAAAAGCAATATCAGGGCTGCAACAGGACCTGACAGTGCGGTCGTATGGACGCTTATTTTCCAGCTTGTTGTAAAAAGCAATACTACACCGGTGTTTATTGAATAGCACAGAAGCAGGCATGTCAGGAAGTTGTCCAGTTTAAAGAAGTAGCATATTAAAAAGCCAATGAAATATGATATTATTCCAACAATAAGCGGCATGTACCTGTCGGACCTGTTGGAGATGTCGCTGTCGGTGTTGAGCCTTTTTACCCAGAACAGTATGATTGCCATAGGCAATATGGAAGCGAACACCAGCGAGATGGCTTCCAGAACAATGAACTTGCCGAAATCAAATCCGTTCGGCGTAAATGATAATGCTGCACAGATTATGATAAATAAGGGTATGCAGATAATTGGCGGATTTGTTAGTGTTGAAATTGTCTTGGCTGTTTTAACTTTATTCATATTTATATTATATGATTTTATTATATATAATCATGAAAGTCAATGTTAAAAATCATACGATGATGTATCCGGCTCCGGCAGTTGTTGCAAGTGCATATGATGAGAAAGGCAGTGCCGATGCTTGCACTCTTGCCTTCGCCACAATGTGTTCTCACCATCCGCCGGCAGTCATGATTGCAATCAACTCAACTCTTAAAAGGAAAACCCTCAAAAGCATCCTGCATTCAGGGGAGTTCTGCCTGGCATTCGGAAGCGTTGAGCAGGTTTGTGAGGTGGATTACTTGGGAATCGAGTCAGGCTACAGGCAGGACAAGCTCTCAAAGATAGGTTTCACACACCAGAAGGGCCAGAAGGTCAATGCTCCAATCATCAATGAGTTCAAACTGTCCCTTGAATGTAAGGTGATGCACATTGCAGATGTCGGCTCCCACACCCAGATTACCGGTGAAATCGTCAATGTCCAGGCTGAAGCTGACATTGTGGACGATAATGGCAGAATCATCTATGAAATGGTCAATCCAATTGCCTATGATGACATTACGCACTCATATTTCAGCATGGGTGAAAAAATAGGAGATGCCTTTAAGGTCGGGCTTAAATTCAGAAAATAATTTAATTTTTTTCAAATTTTTAATTGTTGCAATGTCAATAGTTGTCAATGCAACAGTTTATATACTAAAAGATATTAATAATATGTTATGAAATCATTAGTAGCATATTATTCAAGAACAAATACAACAAAAAAGCTTGCAGAAGCTATCGCAAATAACGTTAATGCAGACATTGAAGAAATCATTCCTAAAGTGAACTATCAGGGAAAGCTGGGATATGCACGCGGAGGAAAGCATGGAATATCCGAAAAGATCATCGACCTTGAAGATTTGAAATTCGACCCTGCAGACTATGATGTCGTTTATATCGGAGCACCGGTATGGGCCGGAAAAATAGCAACACCTGCTCTTTCATATATCAAGCAGAATGCAGAAAAGCTTGGTAACGTAAAGTTATTCATGACTGCAATGTCTGAAGACTTTAGTAAATCATTTGCACAGGCTGAAAAGTACTCTGTTAAACCGGTCAAGACTCTGGGCCTGACCACAAAGCAGGTCAAAAGGAATGACTTCAATTTGGATTCATTTTTAGAGTAGATAGGATGACTCTTGAGGAATTTAGGAAAATCGACTGTTCATCAATTCCAATCAGCAAACTGATTGCAATGATTGCAAGGGGCCAGTCAATCTATCTTAACCACAGGTTAGGGGATTTGGGCATCAATGAAACCCAGCTCCACCTTCTCTTTGAAATATCTCATAATGAAAATCTCAACCAGGAGAGGATTGCATCAAGATGCAACATAAACAAGGGGGCGGTTGCAAGGTCCATCAAAAAATTGGAGTACAACGGATTTGTCGTAAGGACAATTGACGAAAACAACCGCAGACAGAATAAGGTTTCACTAACGCTGAAAGGCAGAAAAACATTATCAGAAGCAATCAAGATTCTTAAGAATTGGGAAAACGAAATTATAAAGGAAAAAGGCTATGTTGACAGGGAACTGTTGCAGTTTGTTTTAAAGGAAATAGCCGTCAAGACCATGGAGTTAAACGAAAAAGAGGATTAAAATGGCAAAGGATAAAAGCAAGAATATTGAAATGATTACAGGAGACCCTAAAAAGGCTATCGTTAAATTGGCACTGCCAATGATGCTTTCCATGCTGCTTATCATGCTTTACAATATAGCAGACAGCATATGGGTGGCCGGACTCGGTGCGGATGCGCTGGCGGCAATCGGATTCATCACACCGCTTTTTATGGTGCTGGTGGGACTGGGAAACGGTATCGGTGCAGGTGCAAACTCACTGATTGCAAGATACATCGGAGCCAACAACTACAAGCAGGCAAACAATGCGGCACTGCACGGAATTGTATTGTCCATAATAGTGTCCGTGATATTTACAGTGCTCATTGAAGTGCTCATGGTGCCTATTCTTCAGTTCATGGGTGCCGGAAATACAATCCAGTATGCGCTTGACTACAGCTACATCATCTTCGGATTTTTGTTCATATTCGTATATTCCGGTGTCGCTTCAGCGATATTCAGGTCTGAAGGGGACATGAGAAGGGCAACAATAGCCATTGCGGTAACAGCAATATTGAACATCATCCTGGATCCGGTTTTCATCTACGTCCTTAACTTAGGAATAGCGGGTGCCGCATGGGCAACCGTGATATCAGCGACAATGTCCTGTTTAGTGATGAGCTATTGGATTTGGGGAAAAAGAGACCTCTACCTTGACCTGTCATGGAAGAACTTTAACTATCAGTCCTACATCATGCTTGATACCCTGCAGGTTGCAATCCCGTCAACACTCGAAAACATCGTATTTTCAGCACTTGCAATCATCATAAACTCAATGCTTGTAATGGCTGACGGAACAACTGCGGTGGCGGTATATACAGCATCCATGAGAATCGTCCAACTGGCCATGATTCCATTGATTGGTATCGGAACAGCAGTCCTAACAGTTGCAGGTGTCGCATATGGAGCACACAACTACAAAAACCTGCAGACTGCACATTCATACTCCATAAAACTGGGATTTGCAGTATCAATCGCTCTGGGAATTGTGATATACATATTCTCACCTCAAATCGCATCGATGTTTGCATACACCTCAGCAAGCTCAACCCTTGCTCCTGAAATCGCCAGGGCAATATCAGTGCTGACACTCTTTGTTCTTGCGATTCCTCACGGTATAATGTCATCCATGATGTTTCAGGGTGTGGGCAAGGGTGTGTATTCCCTATTGATTACGCTTCTGAGATCCCTGATTCTTGAGAGCGTATTTGCATATATCTTCTGCTTCATCTTCGGATGGGGAGTTGTTGGAATATATGCAGGTGTGATTATGGGCTGTTTTGTAGGAGGAACAGTCGGATACATTTGGGCAAAGCTCTTCATCAGGGAATTCAAGAAAATTGCAATCAAGAAATATGCACCAAAGGAAGACTAGTTATTCTATAACTAGTTTTTTATACTTTTTTTAACAAATATCCAAACATGGAATTCATAGTCAACAACAAGAAATATGCCATCCTCAACCATGAGCTATACATCAATTATCTGATGGTCAACGAATATTTCAGGACATATGCCAAATATGACTATGACATTCACTTCGATTTTTTGGATTCGATTTTAAGCAGGGACAGGATTGATTTTGACGATATCCTTGAAGGCACAAAGGACCTTGAGGAACTCATAGAAAAAGAGGAGATAAATTTCATTCCCCCAGGACTTAGAATCGATGTGCGCCTAAACGAGACTTTCAAAATCACCTATCAGGATTTGGAGTTTGAAGATGTCAATGTCGGGGAGGCAGTTCCCATGCTTATTGCTCTTTCAACGCTTCTCAATCACAGGCCAATCGTTTCCCTTTACCAGATAGGCGATGAGCTAAATCACTTTCTTGAGATGTTTCGGACATACAGGAAGGATTAGGGTCTGATTTTGCACGGCCTGATGTGGCATGTGCTTGTCTTTTTCCAGTAGCAGTTGTTGCATGTCTTGCAGAAGCTTTCGCCGTTTCCCTCAATCTGCCAGTCCACAAGGAAACTCGGATCATGGACAAATGGCCTCTGCATGGATATGAAATCGATGTCTGTAGCGTTTAGGATATTGTTTATCTGGTTCTGGCTGGTTGCCCCTCCCCCAAGGATTACCGGAATGTCAACCCTTTTGATTATTTCCTGTGTTGCGTCAATCAGCGGGTTTTTATCCCTGTTTTCACGGGTGAAGAATTGCGGGGAACGTGGACGGGTAATCTGGAGACTGTCCGCACCATGCTTTTCAAGCAGTTGGCATATATTGATGGTTTCCTCCAGGGTCATTCCGTTGGTGGTGCCGTCAAATGCGTTCAGACGGCAGTTTATATGAAGCTTTGTTGTTTTCTTTATGACTTTGATAATCTCTAGAACTATTCTAAGGCGGTTCAGGGTGCTTCCGCCGTACTTGTCTTCACGGCTGTTGAAGGTTGGGTTGATGAATCTTGCCAGGAAATAGTAGTTTCCAAGTCCCAGCTGGATTCCGTCAAATCCTCCGTAGTCGAACTTTTGGGCGGCCATAATCATGTCGGCCTGGATCTTTCGCATATCATCGATGCTTACGTCTTCAATCTTGATGTTCTGTTCTGTTTTCTTGTTGAACTGAACCATTCCCAGCTGGGCAAAGATAGGAACGTCATAGATATGTACAAGGTCTGTAAGGTCACGGGCTTCCCTCACAAAGCGGGAGTAATTGACGGTATTTGAATACTTTGAAAATACGTCCCTCGGATAAAGGGAGTAGAGTTCACTTATAATCAATCCCACGCCGCTTGCGGCAATGTTTTCATATCTGTTATATATTTCAGGAGTCATGTTTCCTGATTTTTCCCTTTGGGATTCCCAAAGTCCTGTTCTGACAATTCTGCTGTTGAGTGTCAAATCCCCGAATTTGCATACATCGAATAAGTCTTTCATGTTTATTGTTTTAATTTAAATTATATAAATAATTAACAAAAGGCAAAACCATGAAAAATATTTGGCATTTGATATGGATTTCAAATCGTTTCGATTTGTGTTTGTGATTTTAAGAGGGCATATTCCCATAACTATTGGTTTTGGTGAAAGTCAGATAACATCTTCAAATTTGATGCATTCAAAGCTATTGTATGAGTTCGTAATATTGCCTTGACTTTGTAAAATTGCAGGGATTTAAAACTGCTTATTTTAAATATGAGGTATGCACAATACTTTAATTGGGAAATAACTTAACTGATATTTCCCACAACCGACCGTGCGAAAGAATAGGCAGGATTCAATCCTGCCTTTTCTCCTCCATTAAAAATTAATTATAAATAAAATAATTTACATACAATTAGTCAATGTCTTTCAATCTGATTTCAACATTTCTGGTTGCCGTTGCCCTTGCAATGGATGCTTTCAGCGTATCCATGACCAAGGGATTTACGCAAAAGCAATTGACAACTTCACAGATATTATACTACGGACTGTTTTTTGGCGGATTTCAGGCATTGATGCCAATATTAGGATACTTCTGTGGAAATGTGATTGCAGGCATCGTTGAATCCCTGGCACCGATAATAGGATTCATACTTCTTCTTGCCATCGGATTGAATATGATTCGAGAAAGCCTCACTGGAGACGATGAGGAAATAACTGATCATTTCTCATTCAGGGAGGTCACCCTTCTTGCAATAGCAACAAGCATCGATGCATTTGCAGTGGGAATTACAATAGCCCTTTTAAAAGACCCCATACTGATATCATCATTGATAATAGGTGTTGTGGCATTCGCCTTCAGCATTGCAGGGATATTCATCGGAAAGAAACTGGGAGACTATGTCGGGGATAAGTTCCAGATACTGGGCGGTGTCATCCTGATTTTGATTGGAATAAAGATACTCTTGGGATTTTGATTTGAGCTTATTTTTCAAAATAATGCCGGTCAACATGCAGCATCCAATTCCACAATTAACTTTTTTTTAAAAGAAAAATCTATAATATCTCATTTGTTTTTTAATTTATTGGTCCTGAATTATGGATTGTCTGAGTTCGCAATATTGCTTTGACCTTATAAAATTGTAAGCATTTAAAACTGCCTATTTTAAATATAAAATAAAACTAATAATCTATATGAAAAATGGCTTATTGTCATTTTTCTGATTGGTGTTTTCAAACATCATAGTCAGTCCTAAAATTGAGGAGGAATTGTTTTCCTTCTCAATTTTTCATTTTTAAAAACAGACTGACCGACGGTTCGCGGTATTTGATTGTTTGCACCTCTGCATTCATCTGCAAAGGGGTGAGACTATACTGTCAAAAACAGTAATGCTCAACTTAAATATTGATTTAATATTAATATTTTTAATATCTTTGTATTTGATTGTCGAGTTAAAAACAAGGAAATAAGATGAATCAATGATGAATGGGCTTTTAGAGAGTTTACTCTCGCCGTCTGTTTTTTTTCCCATTTTAGATTCATCCCAATTTTATAAAACAGTGATATGTTTAATAAAATTAATTATAATTATATCCTCATAGTTTATAAAGTTTTTGATAGCTGTCCATTCGTAACCATCTTATTTGGCCATTGGGATTATTAGACATTTAAAAAGGGATAATATGAGCAGGAGTCAAATTTCTAAAATCTATCCTGGTACTCTTCACCTGAACAGAAAAGAGGAAAAAAGGTTTAAAAAGATTTAAGTAAAAATAATCGCTGCCAGGCATGTAGCACTAAAATAATCTTCAGCCCCATCATATCATTCCCTGCCAGTTATGACAAAATGTATTTTGATGTTGCAACGATTGGGAGTATCTGCAAAAAGTTGAACTTGAAAAAGATGTATTGGGTGATTATTTATGAGAAGAGAAGAGATTATTGAGATTTTGCATAGGATTGAAAAGGCTGAGGACATTGAGATTCTATATGCCTGTGAGGCAGGAAGCAGAGTGTTGGGCTTTGCAAACGATGAATCAGATTATGATATCAGATTCATTTACAAAAAGCTTAATGTAAAGGATTACCTCGCACTGAATGAGCAGAGCGAGGTGATAGAATGCATAGGAGAGGATATTGATATTGTGGGATGGGACATCAAAAAGGCGCTGAAACTTCACTATAAAAACAATCCGAATCTGAGGGAATGGATCATATCGAGGGAGGTCTACATAGACAAAGGCATTGAATTCATATTTTCAGGCCTTGGAGGATTTGAAATTGGCGTTTTAAAAAATCATTATGCATCAACCGCCCACAGTCATTGGAAAAGATACTGCCCTTTGGAGTTTAGCAGGAAGAAGAGGAAAAAATATCTCTATGTAATCAGGTCAATACTCTGCTGGAGACTTCTCAATAGGGACATTTACCCCCCGATAAATATAAATGAGCTCTTGGATCATGATTTCATTAATCTCACCGAGGATATTAGGGATGCGGTCATAAATCTAATTGATTTTCACAAGGGAAAAGGTGATTTGAGCGAAAGGACAGTGTTCATATTGAATAATTTCATCCTTGATTCACTTGCATCCATGAAAACAACTGAAACAAAATCATTTAAAACAGCTGAAGATTATGATGAAAGGTTTAGGGAGCTATTGCTTGTCTGCAGGTGAATCATGATGGTTAATTTTCAGGAGATATATGAGATTGCGGTTCTTGTATCTGAGTTTGGCGAAACGCTTGTTATCAATAACATTTTGGTTGATGAATTCACGTTTGGGATATTCATTAGCAGTTTTTATGATGCATAAATTTTATTAAAATTTATTTTTTTAATGAAACTACCAAATATTAACCAAGACATATAGATGGTGCCATCACTATTTGGATGTTTTGAAATATATTGATGTTTGTGTGAAAACTCGGAAATTAAAAAATTTTATAAATTTTATAAAATTTAATAAATTTCATTAACAAAAAGGGATTAGAGAAGTCCATATATTCTGATTCATCACTACAATTTGTGATGTTTCATAATTATATTCCCTATTATTTAAATTATTCTATAACTCAATATTTGTATGTTATTTTTAAAATAAAAGGATATTATGGATTATTTTTACTGAAATTCCTGTTAGTGTAATATTACCATAGTCGGAAAAGTATTTCCGTATAAAATGCTTAAATATATACTGGTAGGTAAATATATAAAAGTAGTTATAATGGATATTTACCTATATTATCTATATGTAGTAGTAATATATAATTACCTATAATACATAAAGTAGTACAATATGTATTCTCCATATTTCTGTATTTCCATATATACAGAAAGTAGGTATATATGTATTATCCTTATTTACAGAAAGTGGTATTTATACATATTTTGCCACTACTACTCAAGTAATATTAAGAAAATGCTCTAAATCAATAGCTCCATATATATCAAGTTGGTGAAATAGACTATTTTCGTTAAATTTTTGCTGTTTTTTAATAAATTTCATGAATTTTAATAAATTTCAGTGTCATTTTCTGTGTCGAATGGATTTCACTACTTTCAATACAAGGAAGAATAATAATGCAACGAAAAATACGAATCCAACGATAATCAATAATATATTTAGATTATTAAAACTTGAATTTGGATTGTCAAAAGTGATTGAACCAATCTTTTCATATTTTGGACCTAAAGGAAGCTTTGAACCATCATATTTGGTATTATTGAAGAAAACATCGTCATTGCAGTCTTTTGTATCTGCCTCTGCTAATGATCCGTCATCATTTGAAAGGTAAATATCAGTTGTATTTCCAGTTTCATTAGTATGGAAATCATAAACAAATACATCACGTCTATTAAGACCAAACAAATCAGATTGGGCTAATTCAACCATTGATTTAACTTTATCAGTAGTATTTAAAGGAATTTTACCTGATCTGGAATATTCGTACTTGTTTGGCAGGGAAATGTATTCTCCCGGTTCGAGTTTATCTATTTTAAACTTCTCATCGGTGGCAAAACCATAATTTCCATTAGGTGCCTTGATAATGACATGTCCTCTTTTGTAGTCCTTTTTAATTTCCTGAATTTCTTTTAATTTAGATTCTGATATGCTGTAATCGTTTGAAATCATTTCAGAGGTAATATTTTCACATCTTTGATTATCTTCACCGTCATCAACGCCTCCTAATCCGATTACCCAACCATCATTGGTTACGATAATGTGGTTAAAATAGCCGTGATCAGTTTTATACTGTTTGATTGCAGGATGGCCATGCCAATCAACTTGTTCAATGTGAATATCGGCGGTAAGATTGGCATCACGCCTGTAGGACATGATTGTGTCATTTCCCTCAAGTTGTAATACAACTGAACAACAGCCTGATTCATCGGTTTCATTCAAAAGTAGGGGCAATACATCGCTATTATGAGGATTGCTCATAGCATAAATCCCACATATTGAAATAAAAATTATGAAAATACCCAATACAAAAATTTTTTTCTTTAAATTCATACATATCATTATTAAAATCGTTTTAATATTATATTTGATTAATGTAGTATTTAAATTAGATTAATTTTTCTATTGAGTATAATGAAAAATTTAAAAAAATCTATTGGAATTTGCCTTCAGTTTATGTTTCATTTGCTCACGGTCAATGTGTATGTACTTGTCTGTTGTTTGGGAGTTGGAATGCCCTGCAATTGACTGTACCTCTGCAACAGTAAGTATTTCAGCATAATGGGACAATGCGGTGTGTCTTAGAATATGGACACTGACATTTTTGGTGTAGTTTATAGGACAATCGAATCCCTGGGTGCTTATTCTCTCATCACATTCACGGGCATGCTTTTTGACAATATCCTGAACTGCACGCTTTCCAATGCGTTTTCCCTTGATGTTGGTAAAAAGCTCTTCGCGTACCCTTTCTTCATCAGCCTTTTTTCGCTGAATTATTGGCCTATACACTCCATTAGTGTTTTTTCTGAGTTTTGTGGTCCTTTCCCTCATCATGTCGTTTAAACTTTCAAGAGTGTCATAGGTAATGAAGGTGGTACGGTCCTTCAGCTCACCTTTGGTGGTTTCCGCACGCAGATAAACATCAATGAATTCGTTGGTGTCTTCAGGCATTATGTAAAGTCCGTCATCATTCAAAGGAACCTGAATATCTGTTTTGTTCAGTAGGACCAGTTCCTTCAGCCTCATTCCGGAATCAATGAATGTCCTGCAAATTGCGTAATCTCTAACGTTGCCGCTCTGTTTGATGGTATCTAAAAAGAAATTGGATTGCTGCCATGTTAGAGAGATTTTTTCAATTCTTTTTTTAGCAGTTTCAGGATCTTCTGCCTTTACCTCGATGATATCCTTCATTTTGATGGTTTCATGCTGGATTTCTTCCTGAACGTCTTCTGAGTTTATGAATTCCAGAATGTTCATCATATATGTTTTAACAGTGGTCCTTTTGTTTCCTCTCTGCTTCAGGCAGTGTCTACGGTAATGTCTCAATTGCTTTTTGACATTTTTGTCATTCAATTCATCTATTCCGTTTGATTCCAAATATTCTATGAATTTGGATATGTTGAATGTTTGCTTTTCGATTGTTTCCTTTGTTAAGTTTTTTACCTCTTGTTTTTCTTCCAAGTATTCATCTAGGTAGTCGTTTAGCTCATTGACTTCGATCATAAGCTTTTTGCCCCCTAAATATATTTACTCAAACCCTTGTTATACTATTGATTTTTTTAGTATATAAAGACTTCGTATCTTTTCATTATTTACGTATATTATTACATAAAATATACGTTTTCTTTATATATTAAATTAGGACAATTTGGGAGTTTCAGGAGAAATGTTGAAAGTGAGGTAACACATATACATCAAGTGGTTTCAAAATGGTGATTTCTTCAATTTTAGAATTCGTAATAATAATGTTGTAAAAAAGTAATAATGATTGCAGTTGAAACTTTTAATCGAAAATTCAATTTTTGATGAAATGAATGTTTGCATTGAAATATTCAAAACTGTGATTCACTTCAAGTAGAAAATATTTATTATAACACAAGTACAATATATTAAATCATGGCAGTCAAAAAAAATTATGCAATTACAAATCTGGAAACAGAAAAAATTCCTGATGTTAACAGTATCATACGTAAATATGCAACAGTCTCCTTTAGATCTTCATCATATATTTATTTTGATATGGAACCAGTCAATAATGAAGTTATTGAGGATATGACCTTTTTCAAACTGGAAGCTGAAGATGAATCCAGTTTAGATGAAAAATTTAAAGAATTGACCAATGAGATAGACCAGATAATCAGCAACTATGCAATAAGAGACGAGAACACAGGGGAAATGCTTGTATATCTCAAATTCGTAGGTGAACTCAGCATAAAATTCGACAATATGAATTTTATAAAAGAGGGCACTTATGAAAAGATTGATGAATTGAAAAATTTTAAATCAGAATTTGGAATCTGCAGAGGATATAAGCCTAATTTCCGCCTCATGGAAGGTCAACACTATGAAAATCTTAATAATAAGCCTGAAGGTATTTATCTGCTCTGTCGCAGCCAAGAAAATCTAATGCAACTAAAAGAGTTACTGTCCGAAAAGATTATGGAAATCGATCCTGATTTTGTGATAGAATTTATACAATTTGACGACCCTATGCCTGAGAACAATACAAAATTTAACCTTCTGGATCTTGAGAGGTCCGGACACATCTATTACGAAAATCTGGATAAAAAGTGAATTCAAATTCTTAAATTCCTTAGAATTATTTAAATACAATTTATCTTTAATTTGGCAAAGATATCTCCTCCTATTTAGGGTGAGGATGAATTGTCAACCTCCAATCTATTAACCAACATTTAATAGTTCTAAAAGACTAATACCTTCTATCATACTAGTTATATATAAAGACTACTATTTTTAATCTTAAATTTTTCAAATTTTGAAACTAAACAAATGGCCGCACTACACTAAAATATAATTGGAGCATATCTTTCACCATCAAGAGTTTCAATCAATACTTTATAAGGTCAAATTTTTTGCTCATTACCATCTTTTAATTGTTCTGGCTGAATCCGGAAACTAATGTAACTCCTAGTTCATTTTCTATCAGTGGTATTGTTTTAGTGCGGGAATTCACATTCCAAAAGATTAATTTGGGCAAATCATAATCTGCATGGTTAAATCTGTTCCTAATTTCATCAAACAATGGCTTTGTTAACTCATTGCTTTTATCCATATTTTATCCAATTCTTCTACATTATCCTTATTGATAACCTTATTTTCTTCATCGACCAAAACAAATTCAAAACCTTGATCAATACAAAATTTCATAAATGCAATTGGCGAAATGCCTGTCATATAATTCCCTCCAATTTCTTTAATTTTGATTAATTTAACATTAATTGATTTTTGACTAATAATAAGTATTGTACTTCTTATATTTAAACTTTATCGAATTATAGTGACTCTGTTAAATTGTTGCGACTTTGTAAAATTGCTTTCACTTAAACATAGTATTTATAGTTAACTGTCAAATAAATGAAACAAATTAAAAATTGCAAAATGTAAGTTAACTCATGTATATGATAGTAAGTCTTGAGTGCAAGTTCAAGACAAACAAATTAAAAATATTGAAGAAGTGCTTCAGCATTATGGACTCGTCAAACTTCAACATTCATTATCTGCCAAAGATTTGGAAAATAGTGAACATGAAACATTGACCGAAAACAGCCAATTTTCTGATAGTTCCAATCTGTCATGGTTGTTTTTCAAAAAAGTATTTAAGTCTGAAAATAAATGAAGTAGTGCTAACGAATAGAGTAAATCAATCCACATTAACTAAAATAGGGCCATACATGAAAAAGATGAGAAATTTCAAAACAACACTTAAAAAAAGAAATATACTTTTAGGATGAGGAAATTTAATGCAATCTTAAAATTCCATCAACCTTATCAAAATCATCATCAAATGAGAGTATCTCATAAATCTGATTTTCTTTCATTGCATGAATTGCAGTACAATCTGCTAGGGACAAGGTTCCATCAAATTTAAGGTAATATCTTAATGATTCTTCCAGCAATGTTTCGGATTTAAAAATTGTGAAATTGTCTTTGATGTATTTAAAAGTCATATAACCGACCTTTCCACCATGACAGCTTCCAATAAGATTTATTGATTCAATTATCATTGCTTCCGTTATTATCTTCTCTTCTGATTTTAACCTTCCCAGCAATTTAATTGCATCTTCATGCCATTGGTCTTTTTCGATAATTAATGCAATGATATATGATGCGTCTACAAAAATCAAAATATCACCATTTTAAGCCTTTTGATCCTCTCTTTTTTATTTCAACACTATTATACGGCAATTCTTTTTTTATCATCCCAATTATATCTTCTTCAGTAACTTTTTTTTCAATTTTCAAGAGTATTCCCTCCTCAGTATTTGTCCAGGAGATTTCATCACCTGCAGATATGTCATAATATTTTCTAAAATCTGCGGGAACAACAACTTGATTGCTAGAACTAACTTTTGTAATTGCATACATTATAAATCACCTTTAATTATATAAAATAAAATATGTTATATAAAGTATTTATAATTTTATTTTAGATTATGCAAATATAAAGTGAATACTAACATATGAATTATTCTCCAGAGTCTATTTTAAATTATAATAACTATAATTCATTAATAATTATTAATTCTTATTGTATTCATCTTATTTAAACTTAATTAAATTGTAGTGACTCTGTTAAATTGTTATAACATTGTAAAATTGTTTTCACTGAAATATAGTATTTATAGTTAACTGTCAAGAAAATGAAACAATTTAAAAATTGCAAAATGTAAGTTAACTCATGTAATGACAGCAAGTCTTGACTGCAGTCAGGACAAACCAGAAAAATATTGAAGAAGTGCTTCAGCATTATGGATTTCGAAAGATTCAAGTCATTATATTTGATAAAAAATAGTAATGAAACAACTGGGAAAAACGTTAAATTCAGATGTTATATTTCAAATATTTATATATTCTTAATTTTAACTTTATTGTGCAAGAATTCTCCGGCTTCTTTAAGCCGGGGGATGAATTTTTTTTATGTGGATGGGGTGGTGAGATTAGTTTTCAAATGCTCTCGGATAAATGCTATATTATATGTAGGTTATAATAATCTAATATAGAAAGATGGGGGAAAACTTCAATAAGTTAATTTTTTTCCTTTCTTTTTTTAAGCACGGTTTCATAATAATATTCTAAAAAAAACAATCCTTTTAGTGATTATTTTTAGTCATTAAGATGATGTTTTTAGGATTTTATATTTTAATAAAATGTGAAAAAAAGATGTTGAAAAAAATGTGCGATAAAACTTTTATTTTAACGGATAAGGTTGAATTTGTTCCTGATGATGAGATGGAAAAGGAATTATGGTTTAATATTAATGCCAGTGCTTTTGTGTACAATAAAACATTGGAGTATAGTATTTACCGTGAAAATTTCGTTAAAGAATTTGGAATAGGCAACAAATTTAAAGTAAACCGCCCATACACACAAAAAATAGTTAAAACATTAAAAAAACATTATCCTTTTCTAAAAGATGCTGATTCTACCTGCCTTCAAGCATCCACAGATAGACTAATAAAAGCCTATGAAGGATATTACGACCACAGAACCGGCGCTCCAAGATTCAAAAAACGTAAAAAAAATCCAGTAACTTCAATTACCCTGCGAAACAACTTCTATGATACCAAAGAAGGTAATGTAGGGGCCATTAGGTGGTTGTCTGAAAATGAATTACGAGTAACTAAACTGGGAAAAATAACCGTCAAGCATAGAAGACACATCAAAGGCCAAATCAAAGAGGCTATATTAAAATACGAAAACGGACGCTGGTACGTATGTATAGTATACGAATTAGATGAAAACAGACAGGGTGAATTTTCCTATGGAGGATTATATGTCGGAATAGATGTTGGAATAACTGACTTTTTAACTTTTTCCAACGGAAAAGTGATAGCCAAACCGGACCTTAAGAAAATAAACGGAAGAATACAGTATTACCAACAAAAACTCGACGGCAAAAAAGAAGGCGGATCCAACTGGAAAAAAACACTAAAAAAACTCCACAAA
>NZ_CAJODJ010000031.1:0-22120 GCF_905233225.1 Methanobrevibacter sp. UBA212 | reverse complement strand
CTTTAAGTTTTTTCAGGACCTTTTTCTTGATGGTTACTTTTGCAATTCCTTTTGCATTGGTTTTTGCCTTGTAGGTTTTGCCTTTGAACTTGAACTTGATTACCTTGCCTTTCACGGCCTTGCCGTTGATTTTCAATGTGGCCCTTAAAACAAGCTTTTTGGCACTTTTTTTAACGCTGACTTTCTTCAGGGTGAGCTTTACAGTATCGGCCTTTTTGGACCCTTCAGTTTTGAAGTCCCCATACACATTTATTGTGAAGGTGGTTGAGCTGTTAGCGTAATAACTGTCGCCGGTGTAGGTGACTGTGCATTTGTTGTCTCCTTTTTTAAGCAGTTTATTATTAAACATGATTAAAGTAGTGAAATGGTTTTCTGTGGCGACCAATTTGCCGTTCACATATGCTGAAATCGTTCCGTCTCCATCAGAAGGAACATTTGAAATCATTATCTCTGAGCTGCCGGTATTGAAATTCTCTTGGGTCATTGAGTATAGATTAATATCGTATCCCTTTGCGTTAATTTGGAATTGGCGACTTGATGAACGGATATCAAACATCTTAAGATAAAATTCGTGAGGTGCTGTAGTATTGTTCTCCACTATGGTGGCATAAACATGATGAGCTCCAGATTTCAGGCCAAGCTCCTCTTTTGTAAAATGTATGCTTTTTTGTGTTCCGTTGTAGATTATCTTTTCTGTTCTGTCGTTATCGCATATCTTGATTATCATTGTATTGTTGGCATCGTCATTCACTGTCACTGTCAGCTCATAATCTTCATCAACGTTCAGATAACTTGTAGGCTCGGTTTTTGGAATGACTCCAAAATGACCAAATCGTTCTCTAATTTTTGCGTAAGTGCCGTTGTAGACAGCTCTGAATTTAAAAAATCCGACACGGTCAGGTATTTGATAGTCGGCTCTACCGTTCACAAGGGGTATCTTTTGAATCAGCTCGTCATTGATGTATACAATCAGGTCTCCGGTGGCATTTTGCGGCAGTATTAATGTAATGTTTTCATGATTCCCATATCTGAAATCATCGGGGATGTAGAAGGTTTCCTTGAAAAAGAAATATTCGGTAAATTCCTTTAGGGGATATTTGCTGTCCTGGTATGTAACTGAAATCGGCAGTGTTCCTAATTCTGTAAAGTTTTCGATGGTGAATCTTGCCTGATTTGTTTTTTCATCCACTTTTGCTTCGTAAGTCCTGTTTTCAAATTTGACTATGAAATTGCCTGTGCCGTCAGGAGGTCTGGTTAATATTAGGTTGTTCACTTTTCCGCAGTAGATGTCGTAACTGGAATTCTCAAGCTTGAATATAATGTCGTAAGTCACATTAAATTTTCCAGAAACACGTTTGTCAGGATAATTTCCATTAGAATAGATTATGGTATAGTTATGTTCTCCGAAACTTAAATCGGTCAATGGATATGAAAGGTAACTACTACGCGGTGCAAAGTTTTCAAATTTGCTGCTTGGCAATTCTGCGGTGAAAACCTCCCTGTCATCAACCAGTATCCTGAAATTTCCTGTGGCAGGATATGTAATTTCTATGTTCATGTTCTGTTCGCCACGGTATGAGGTGTATATCTCATGGGGGACACGACAGAAAAGGTAATCATAGTCAAATTTCCATGATTCCTCGAAAGGCATGTAAGTTTCGTCACCGGAATATTTAAGCAGCGCCGTATGATTGCCGTAATTCAATTTGTAGTCCTTGAAATTGATGAAATTGCCGTCAATCATGATCTCATCACTTTCTTTATAATATCTCACGGGCTGACTGTAAATGGGTGTGTCGCTGTCGTCAATGTATAGGCTCAGATTTCCATTTGCTCCTGGAGAGCTGGAATAGACTCCAAACCTTATTTTGGAATCGCTGTCAGCCAATACACTCCAGGGGTGGTCTAGAAAATATTGTAAATTTCTGTCTGCTTCACTGACCAGCTCATCATCGGTCATTGTGATGCTGTCGCAATCATCTGGTGCAGCGATGGCATCTTCGGTCATTGTGATGTTGCTGCAATCATCTGGTGCGGCGATGGTGTCCTTGGTCATTGTGATGTTGTCACAGTCCGTTGATGCGCTGACCGCACATGATGTTGAAATGGCCAGTATTAGAATTATTAATGTTAAATACTTGAATTTCATATATAACCGTTTGTAATGCTAAATATATATTACTTTTTATGCCGTACGGGCATGTTTAAATTGAATTGCCTTTTTCCAGACAGGTTAAATTTCCGCTTGTTGAATCGGCATGACCATGTTAACTCGCAATATCACAAATGCACACAGGCGCTTCTGTGCACTTTGAAAAAATCTATATGAAACGCAGGTCTAATAATGATTGCTGATGTCAGCCGGGCCTGCAGCCATTAAGTCTTATATAGTATGCCCCACATATTAAGACATGATTGGATAAAAGGTGGTGGTAATATCTCAAAAATCTGTCTTGACATTGATGAGGGGCTTCTTGAGGAGTTGAGGATGCAGGCTGTCGAAATCGAATCCGATTGCAGAGATTTGATTGTCGAATACATTGAAAAAGGATTGAACGGATGTGATAATATGCAGAGTATATGTATATCAGATGAAATAATGAATGGAATAACAGATAGGAGTAAGGAAATTAACTGCAATCCCGAAAAGTTAGTCAACAGCATTCTTTACGACTATTTAAGGAAAGTTAAAGACCTCCCTCCAACAATCGATGCGGAAAAGATCTGGGCGATGCTTGACCATGACGGTCATGAGGGTGATGATGTATTGGAAAAGCTTTTCAATCTTGGCGAAACCGGTTGGGACTGAGATTCAAAAAACACCACAGTGATATTATGATTTTTCTTGATACGTCATATATTAATAGTTTGATTATCAAAAACGACCCTTATCGCCAGTATGCTAAAAACATTCAACCGCTTTTGGAAAAGGAAGCAAAAATAACCAATATAACGGTTCTCATTGAAGTGTTGAATAGCATATCTCCATATAATTTTTTCGGGGATGTTGTTGAGCTGAAAGATTATCTTCTCAATCTCCATGATTTTGATTTTTTAACCGATGAGGATTATGAGGAGGCATTTGAATTGTTCAATCATTATAACCGCAGCATCAACTTTTCCGATTGCACTATTTTGGTTTCCATGCAAAAACATGGGATTGGCAGAATCGCATCTTTTGATGCAGATTTTGACAAGATTAGGGGATTTGAAAGGATTCATTAGGAATTCTTTTTTTCCTTTAAATTTTTTGATGAGCAAAAATGCTCAAAAATTCACAACCTTTATAAATACCAACAGACATATTTATTCTTAATATTCATATTAACCTAAGGTTATCTTAACTATGGTTTTTGTTTTAATTTGCGCAAATCATTTTAATTCAATTTTGAATATTATATCCTACATTTCAAAGGAGGATATTTTTGAGTAGAGGAAAACGACCAAAGTGGATGATTGAAATAGCGATTGAAAGAATGAACATTCTTTTTAATCGGGCCGAGATGGAATTCATCACCCATCCGGAAAGATCACATCGCTATGTCGAGCTTGCATTGAAGCTGTCCACCAAATACAATACTCCGGTGCCTGAGGAATGGCGAAGGAGGTATTGCAAGAGTTGCAAATCCTTTCTCAAGCCTGGTCGCAATTGCACCGTCCGGCTGGTTGACTCAGAGGTCAACGTTTTTTGTGGTGAATGCGGTCACGCAATGAAAATTCCCTACCGCAGGGAAAAGAAGCTGAAAAGGAGAGCTAAATATGATTCAAAACAAAAAGGAATTGATGAACAGAGCTCTTAATGCGATGACAATTAACATTGGAAAGGCTGGCGTAAACGACAACGTCATTGAAGAAATCAAGCGCCAACTCAAGGCCAATGAAATCGTCAAACTTAAATTTGCAAAAAATATCGCTCGCGATAAAGATGCTTACATCGACGAAATCCTCAAAAAGACCAGAGCAAAGCTCGTGGACGTGAGAGGTCACGTTGCTGTAATCTACAAGAAAAAGCCTTAAACATTATAAATTTAGAGTTACAGGCCCTATTTTTTTAGGTCTTAAATTTACAGTGGATTAAGCTACAATAAAATGAATATTGGAGAATTAATATGACTACTGTATTTGATGTACCTGCAGATTTATTAATTGAAAAAGTCGCAGAAGAATTAAAAGAGAATGACAAGATAGAATCTCCTGCATGGTCCAATTTTGTTAGAACCGGTGTCCACAAGGAAAGAAAACCGGAAAACCCTGATTGGTGGTTTATAAGAACTGCTTCTATCATCAGAAGAGTTTACATTGACGGACCTGTTGGTGTTTCAAGTTTAAGAACTTTCTACGGTGGCAAAAAAGACCGTGGCGTACGTCCTGAAAAATTCAGAAGGGGAAGCGGATCAATCATCAGAACCGCACTCCAACAGCTTGAAGACGCAGGATACGTGGAAAAAGTTGTAGGCGGAAGAGTTGTATCTCCTCAAGGAAGATCATTTTTGGATAAAATCTCCGGAGAAATAATTAAAGACATTCCTGAACTTGAAAAATATTAATTATAATTTTTAGGAGAGTTTGATATGAGCGAATTAGACGAAATTCGTCAAAAGAGAATAGCTGAATTGCAGGCTCAACAAGCTGCTGCGCAGAACCAGGCCCAACAGCAGGCCATGGCACAGGCTCAACAGCAGGAAGCCCAGGCACAATTCGAAGCTCAGAAAAAACAAATCTTAGGCCAGATCATGACTCCTGAAGCTCGCCAAAGGTTGGCAAACCTCAAGCTGACCAAGCCTGAAATGGTCAACAACATCGAACTTCAGCTGATTCAGTCCGCACAGGCGGGAAGCCTAAGGGGAAAAGTAACTGATGACCAGCTCAAAGTCCTTTTAAGACAGATTGCAGGTCAGAAAAGAGAAATCAAGATTACAAGGAAATAATATTCATGAAGGCGGCAGTTCTCTATAGTGGAGGCAAGGACTCATCCTTTGTGGCAGTGATGCTTGAAAGGCTGGGACTTGACGTGGAATTATACACCGCAAACTTCGGCGTGTACGATTCATACGTTCCGGCACAAAAATCCGCGCAATCCCTGGGATTCAAGCATAACGTCCTTGAAATGGATACTGACATCCTCAAGGAAACATGCGAAAGGATTCTCGAGGACGGATTTCCCAACGACGGAATAAAATACATCCACCGCATGACAGTGGAGGAACTTGCAAGGACTCATGATATTATTGCAGACGGGACAAGACGTGATGACAGAACCCCAAAACTTTCAGTCAATCAGATAAAAAGCCTTGAAGACAGGTTTGACGCACAATACATAAACCTGGACAGTTTTGGCCACAAGTCAGTTAAGATGATTACCGAAAGCCTCTTTGAAATTTCAAAGGAAAGGTCAAACAGGGACACAAGTTCAGACTTCGAGGTTGAAATAAGGGAGATGATTGAGGATATGGGTTCAGATCCGCTGGACATATTCCCGCAGCATTATCAAACTCGTGTTATCGGATATAAAGAATAATTATTATTACAGGTGAGAAAATGAGTAGAAATAAACCATTGGCTAAAAAATTAAGAATGGCAAAAGCAAACAAACAAAATAGGAGAATTCCAATCTGGGCTTATGCTAAAACTAACCGTAAACTTAGATACAGACCTAAACCTAGACATTGGAGAAGAAACAGTCTTAAATTATAATTGAGGGGTTAAAATGGAAAGAGTTTACACAATTCCACTTAGAAATGTAAAAGAAGTCAAAAGGACTATCAGAGCTCCTAGAGCTATCAGGGAGATTAAAATTTTCTTGACCAAACACATGAAAGCTAGTGATGTTAAAATCGACGAATCTATCAATCATGCAATTTGGGAAAGAGGTATTCAAAAAATACCTTCAAAAATCACTGTAAAAGCAGTTAAAGATGATGATGGTGTTGTAAAAGCTACTTTAGCAGAATAGACACGCAAAAATGTGAGGTGACAATATGTTGAAAAGAATAGACATTGTAGGAAATCCAAACGTTGGAGTATTCGTTCTTGCAACCGACAATTTGGCTATTGTTCCTTATAATCTTTTGGACGAGAAAGCGGACATTATTAAGGAAACATTGGATGTCGAAGTTGTAAAGTCTTCTATTTCCGGATCAAGCCTTATCGGATCTTTAGCTGTAGCTAATTCAAATGGTATTGTTGTTTCCCCACATGTTTTAGATAGGGAAGTTAAACAGTTTGAGGACATGGGACTGAACGTTGCCGCCATCCCCGGCCAGTACACTGCCGTCGGAAACATTGTGGCTGCAAACGACAAGGGTGCAATAGCTTCACCTTTCCTGAGCCCCGAAGCAATCGAAGTGCTTGAAGAGACACTTGACGTGGATGTGAAGACATCCCACATTGTCGGAAGCGACATCATCGGGTCACTTGTTAAAGTTACAAACAAGGGATTTCTGATGAGCAAGAACGCACTTTCCTCAGAGGTTAACTTTGCTCGTGAAGTATTTGGTGTTGAGGGAGATATCGGTACTGTCGGCAGAGGCATTCCACTGGTAGGCGCATGCATCCTTGCAAACTCCACCGGTGCAATAGTCGACAAGGACAGTACAGGTCCTGAAATGGCTAGAGTTGAAGAGGCATTAGGCTTTTTGGATGATGATTTTTAATTAATTAATCATGAGGGATTTTATATGATAACAAAAATTTACAGAGTTAAAGGTACTTTTGTAATGGGTGACGAATACCATGAATTCACCAAAGAATACAAGGCCACAAGCGAAAGCGACATCGAGGCCAAAATCTATGCAAACTTTGGAAGCAAACATGGTATCAACAGGAACCAGATTTCAATCGACTCAATCGAGGAAATCGCTCCTGAAGATGTGGAAGACCCAATCGTAAAAGAAATTTTATAGGCGCATTGAGGGGATTGACATGGAAGATCAGCAAAGATTAAACAACCTTGTTAATGAAATCAATGTTTACAGGCAACAGGCTGAATTGATTCAACAGCAGATTGAAATGATTCAAACCTCCATTGCCGAAGTTGACGCATTATTTGCTACCCTGGAAGATATTGAAGGTAAGGATTCAGTGGAGGCTTTTGTGCCGGTAGGCGCAGGTTCCTTTGTAAAGGGAGAGCTTAAAAACACTGATGAGATTATCATAAGTATCGGTGCAGGTCTTGCAGTCAAAAAGGATGCGGACGGCGCCCGCGAAATTTTGACCGGTCAGAAGGAAGAGCTGAAAGACAGCATGGACAAGATGCTTGCTAACCTTCAGCAGACCACCGACATTGTCGGAAACCTTCAGGCACAGGCTGAACAGATTGCAGCTGCCGCACAAGGTAATATGACCCAGAATATGGGTTAATATTACTAAACCTTTTCTTTTTTTTAGCATTTTACATCGTTTTTTTGAACAATCATTTCTATTGATTTTTTTCGATTTTTAAACAATTTTTGCATTATTTGAATAGAAATTTACTTTTCGGAATTATTTGGAAATAAATATATATTGATTATCATTAAAAATATTTATTGATTAGTAAATATTGCATTTATTAATTGATTGAATAAATTTTGGTGTTTAGCATATGAGGTTCAAAAAGAGGGTAATATTCATTTTCCTGGTTCTTTGCTTTATAAGCATTGCGTGCGTATGCGCCAGTGATGCCGGGGATGTGAATATTCAAACGGGCAATGACACCTTGGGGGATGTTGTTGCATTAGATGTGGACAGTCAAGATAATGATGATGCCGCACCACAAGAAGTTGACGCTCAAGGCAATGAGGATGCATTGGGCGCAGACAGTCAGGTGTATGATGGTGCTGTTGCATCGCAGGAAGAAATTGGCCATGATGCTGTGGCCGTCAATGATGCAGATGATAAATTAGCCAGTAATACTGCATCATTTCTGGCTTTACAAGGTCTTGTCACTGCTAATAAGCCTGAACACACATTAAATTTGGTTCAGGATTTTTCAATGAGGCTTGGTGGCAACACTGTTCTCATTTCAAAAAACATAACAATAGATGGTAATGGTCACACCATAAATGGTGATAATCTCCATAGTTTATTTGATGTAAGAGAAGACGGTTTGAACATCACTTTTAAAAATATTATATTTAAAAATGGTGGTGCGAAGGAATCAATACATCTTGATGAGAGGGGCGGAGCGATACTTAACCCTCACCCTAACACTGTCTTAACCATAATCAATTGCGAGTTTAGCCATAATGGCGTAATTATGGCAGGCGGCGCTATTTTTACTAATGGGAACTTGACCATTCTTGATTCCAAATTCTATAAGAATGTGGCGGAGTCAGGAAACGGCGGTGCAATCTTCTGTCGAGGCAACCTGTCAATTAACAATACGGAATTCGAAGGCAATGAGGTTCAAAAAGCTGATGGCTTTTTGGATCATATATTGAAGCTGTTGGGTGAGAAATATTACTATAATGGTGAGCACCATATAAAGCCGGACCCTTCTCGTGTTCAAGATTCTGAAAAGCTGATTCGTGACTATCAAAACGTTACAATTATATATAATTTATATCGTAAAGGCAAAATTGATGACCATGAAGTTTTCGCTAGATTGCATGAATTAATGCCAGATGATCATTTTGAGGATGAGCCTGCTAGTGTTATTCTCCCTCGTCTTTTGGATGAACTTCAGGCTGCTATCAGAAACGCCCAATATTATAACGATGCTCCCATGAGTGGTGGCGCAATCTTTTGTCAAGGAGAATGCAGTGTTAATAATTCTGTTTTTAAGAATAATATTGTCGGCAGTGATGATGAACAGATCTGCACCTCCGGTGGCGCAATCCATTGTAAAAGCTATATGTCGGTTCATAATTCCACTTTCGTCGGCAACAGTGTGAATGATTGGGGTGGCGGCGCAATCTTTGGCGAGAAAAACTGCTATATTTACGGTTCCACATTTGAGGATAATACTGCAAATAAGGGTTGTGCAGTCTATTGCTGGGAAGAAACTAACGTTTATGATTCAGAATTCTCATATAATCATCATATTGAAGACAGTACTTGGCTGGAAAAACAAGATCCTGTTAAAAAGATTATAGACATGTTATTTGATGATATTCCAATACTCAATAAAATAGTTGAGAAAGTGGATTTGGGGACAAAGGTCTTTTTCCCAAGTGAAGGCGGTGCAATCTGGTCTGGAGGCAAATGTCTCATCGATTCATGCAAATTTGATAACAATCAGGTAATGGAACATGGCGGTGCAATATATGCCAATGGCGATTTAACGATTACCGGTGAGGATAATCTCTTCCAGCATAATCGAGTTGAACGAGCTTATTTTGGAGGATTTTATAAGGACGGCGGTGCAATTTATTGCTGCGGAAATCTATTAATGAATAATGCGTCTCTCTTTTATAATGTTGCCAGCACTGATGGGGGCGCAATATTTTGTGAGAAGGAATGCAATATCTATAATTCCAGATTTGAAAAAAATGCAGCTACATGGACGGATTTATTTAAATTGGAATCATGTTATGGCGGCGCAATCAACACAGTGAGTTTGGGCGAAGTCAATAACTGCAGCTTTAAAAGCAACACTGCCGGGAACCTGGACTCGTATAAGGGGCTTTATGCTAAGGCCGGAGCGGTATATGTTAAAAGTGAATGCAACCCTAAATTCATTTCCTGTCGTTTTGAACAAAATACTGCTCCATATGAAGGTGGAGCAATTTATATAGGATCATCAACATCCAATTTAAAAGTAACTTCCTGCGAATTCAGCTCCAATCATGTTCTCCTTTATGGCGGGGCAATTTATTCATGCGGAAAATCTGCTATTTATGATTCTAGCTTTGATAATAATTATGTGGCTAAAGGCTTGGATGACAAGCACGGTAGCGGTGGTGCTATTTATTCTGAAAACTATTTAACAGTTGAAAACTCTAATTTCACTCAAAATCATGCAGACCTTTACGGCGGCGCATCATATTCTCCGAGAATAGATGTGAAAAATTGTGTCTTCAAGAGTAATAAAGCAGAGCGGGGCGGCGCAATATATGTTTATGGGGCATCGTACGTTAAATCCATCTCCCATTCAACATTCGAATGCAATTCTGCAAAGTCAGGCGGCGCATTATATCTTAGTATCATTGAATCGATGACCGATTCCAAATTCATTGGAAATGAAGCCAGCGGTGGTAAAGGGGGAGCAATGTATATCAAGTCCATTTTTAAGATGGTTGGTGTGTCCTTTGAAAGGAATTCCGCTAGTGATGTGGGGGGAGCAATTTATGCAAGCTCTGTGTCTGCTGACAGTTGTCATTTCGATATGAATTCTGCAAAGTCCGGTGGTGCAATATATGCGGATTATATCGATGATGGCAGACAGGTTTCCAACTCAATTTTCACTAATAATAAAGCTGTTGCAGATGATGGCGATGGGGGTGCAGTATATCTAACAAATGATCCTCCGGGAATTTCTAATCTTTTGTCTAAGTTCACCAGTTGCAGATTTGAAGGAAATATTGCAATGAATATTGGAGGTGCAATTTATTTAAGCACAACCGATGGCCATAAAGTGTTGCCCCTATATAGTGTTGATGTAGAAGTATCTCATTGCACATTCGTCAATAATCAGGCCAAACAAAAAACTTACCCTCCAATCAAAACGGCTTATCGCAGTCCAGGTCACAGCATAGTTTTTGATGGTGCCGATTATAAATTGCAGGACGTGTGGATGGGAACAAATACCCCGGTTTTCAAAGGACAATTTGCAATTAAGAGGCCTATAATTTCTGATGATGATGTAATTCTAAATAACTACTTTCAAATAGGCATCAAACTTAATGAAACTGACATTTATGCAGGAAATGCCTATAAGGCAACTATTTATTTCAATAAAGAGCTAAAACATGATTTGTTGCACTCCGATGGAATGTTTTATGGTGATGCGAACTTTTCCAATTTTAAATTGGGAGACAGAAATGAGATGACTGCTGATGTCGTTTTTACAGAGGGCTCCCATATGATTCACGGAAAGCTTGACATTCAGGAGGTGTCCTCACAAGTCGATGTAAAAATTAAGGGGCAAAGCGAGGTTCACATACTGTCCTGCGATGACATCAAATATCCTGGCCAACTCAAAGTCACTTATGAAATTTTAAACATGACGGACGTCACATCATTTGTAATCAAAGACCATCAGGGTGTAATCGTCAAACAGGGAAATCTTACAGGACCTGATACATTGCTTGTCGACGGATTGAAACCCGGTTCCTACTCCATAACGATAATCAATCATGAGTCACGCCGTTATCTTGCAAGTTCTGCAAATGCAACATTTAATGTTTCAAAAGGGGACCTTGGTTTGATGATTGTCGTATTCAATGAGACCTATCCTGATGAGGTTGAATGCATCGTTCATGCCGGCGAAGATGGCAAGTATATCCTTTCTATAGGCACCGATTCATGGGAAGTCATGGTTAAAAACAATGTGAGCCACTTCAATGTGGGCGTTTTGGATGCAGGCACTTATACTGCAACCATATCCTTCACCGGAGATGACCTCTACAGTCCTTGCTCAAACAGCACAACATTCACTGTGTCACGTGAGGGCACATCATTTGAAATTGAGGTTTTCCCGGCTGAAATCGGCTACACTGAAAGTGCAAAGGTTATCCCTATATTTGGAGATGACGTCAACGGCACAGTCATATATCATCTGCACAACGGCACATTCATCGCTGAGCTACCTGCCGGTGAGAATCTGGACTTGCCTTTGTTGAATGTTGGGTCATATGTTATCATTGCCAACTATTCAGGCGACCGTGACCATGAACCTGCATTCGACAGCGCACATATCACAGTCAACAAGGTCCAACCGCAATTCAGTCTCGAAGCCAATCCAATTATTTACGGGGATAATGCAACAGTCACACACATATTGCCTGGCGTTCCTAGCGGAACCATCAACTATTGCTGGGAAAACGGCACATTCATCGCCAAACTGCCGGCAAATGAGAATCTGATCCTGCCCGTGCTGGATGTTGGAATATATGTCATAATCGCTGAATACTCAGGTGACGAAAACATGCATAATGCAACCGCAAATGCAACATTGGTCATCAGCAAGGCAGAAACAGGAATAGTTGCGTTTCCAGTTATTACAACATATAAGGACGATGATTATCTTTTAATTGAACTGAAAGACACAAACGGCATGCCGGTAGTCGGCGTTAATGTGACTGTCGATTTGAATGGTGCTAAAAACTACACAACAGATGAAAACGGTTCTGTAAAAATATACACCAGCAACCTGGGGGCAAACACATACGACGTATATGTCAGCTTCAATGGAACCGGTAATTACCTGAACAGTTCAGCCTTCACAAACATATTTGTCAACACAAGGCCAAGCGTAATGGTCACCACTCCATTGGTAACCACATATCAAATCCACAAATACCTGATGGTTAACCTAAAGGACGATATGGGCCGTCCGATTTCTGGTGTGGAGGTCTTTACAGTAATTCACGGCGTGTCCTACAAGGCAACAACCGACAGCAACGGTGACGGAAGGCTGATTATCAGATTAAACCCGATGGATTATGTTGCTACAATAGTCTTTGACAACGGTAATTACACTCTTTCAATGGAAACTGCCAGGGTAATCGTCTATAAGGCAAATCCGAAAATAATTGCCAAAAACAAGAAATTCAAAGTCAAGACAAAGGTCAAAAAATACACAATTACACTGAAGGACAACATAGGAAAAGTCATCAAGAATGCAAAGGTCACCCTGAAAATCAAGGGAAAAACATATGTGGCCAAAACCAATTCCAAAGGCAAGGCAACATTCAAAATCAAGAAATTCACCAAGAAAGGCAAGTTCACGGCCACAGTTGCATTTGGAGGAAACATCTACTTCAATGCCGTGACCAAAAAGGTTAAAATTACCTGTTCAAAGTAAGTGTGGGGATGTGATTTATTTATGAATTCAAAACATTTGATAGTGGTTAGCTTGCTTCTAGCTATTGTGACTATGGGCGTTGCCAGTGCATCGGAGGACACACTGGCCGGTGATGTGCAGACCGCACATGATTTGACAGAAGATGCGATTGAGGAATCTCCTGTTGATGAGGTAATCGAACAAAGCGATGATTTGGAAGATGCTCTTGAAATTGAGCCAAGCGATTTCAATGCCCACATAAAAGATTCCATTGATTTGGAGGATGAAAACGACCAGGTTGTGGTTAACTATACTGTTCCGCAAGATTCAAACGGAAAAGTCGAGGTCTATGTCGACTACATGGAGACACCTAGCTATTCAAGGCAAACAGTTTCCGGACAGGCAGTAAACATAACTGCGGCCAATTTGAACATTGTCAGTCCCGGCGAATATCATATCAGAGTGGGATACGTTCCTAACGATGGGGAAACTTTAAATCTTGCAGAAAATACGTTAAAGGCACATATATACACTGAAAATGACTTCGCCATCGTTTATGACACTTGGATAACCTACAAAAATGATAATATTGTCCATCATTTTTCATATCCTGTTGTTGGATCACTGATCATTTCAGTCAATGGAACTCCGCTCTGCACCAGGGAACTTAATGGGCTTTATGAAATTGTGCACGTTTATCTGTCTGATTTGAATATCACTGCAGACGGAATATACAATATCTCTGCCAAATATGTCATAGCCTCAACTTTCAAGGAAATTGATTTGGGCAATGATTCCATAGAGGTCTATGGCGTTGACTGGGATGAAAATGAATATGTATCGGTATTTTCTTCTGCAGACATATTGGACCGTGAAGATTATTTCATCGAGATTGACCATAACGGCGAAAATGTTAACGGTACTGTATCGGTATATGTTGACGGCATCTTAAAGTTAACAAAAAGTGTCCAATCTACGGATGAAAAAACCTATTTGGATGTTACTGTTGATGATTTGGGCCTATATGACAATATTGCATTAGGATATCATGCCGTAAAAGTCATCTACATGAAGGACAATGCCGAAAAGCATGAAGTGGAAAAATCAGTTGAATTTTATGCAGACCCTGTTTTCGTTAGTAATTTTATAGTTTCAGTTGGTGAAAGGGACGCCCTTAAAATCACTCACGTTAAAGGGTTCACAGGCACTGCAACGCTTTACAACACCGTAACGAATCAATCGGAAGATCATTATTTGGAAAAAGGAAGCGTATATAAGTCAGCCAATTTCGTGAATGGGGTTGCAACAATTCCTTTTGATTCCATGGATGAGGGAGAACATGTTTTTATTTTAAACATTACAGGTTATGATATTGAAAATCGTATAACTGTTGTTTCTAAAAGGAATTCTCCCGAATTTTCAGCCGGTGTTTCAGCATCTGAAATCGTTGTTGGAAATAGCATTGTGGTCAGGTTTAGCGGACCGAAATCCGATGGATATGTGGGCATATATTTGGATGATGTGGGATACAAGTCCATTTCGTTGACCAACGGCTCTGTAAGCGAGGTGATTGCAGGTCTGTCACTCGGCACACACAGAATCAAGGTTCTTTTTGATGACGGAACAAAATTCTATTCAAACACTTTCCATATAACCGTCAAAAATGCTGAAGCGCCTGTGAAAAAGGTGGACAATATAAAATTGACTCTCAAAAAGGTCAAGGTTAAAAAATCCGCCAAGAAACTGGTTTTAAAGGCCACATTGAAAATCAACGGCAAGGCAGTTAAGGGTAAAGTCATCAAGTTCAAGTTCAAGGGAAAGTCCTACAAGGCCAAGACCAACAAGAAAGGTGTTGCAAAAGTCACCATCAAGAAAAAAGTCTTAAAAAAGCTCAAAAAAGGCAAAAAGGTGACCTATCAGGCAACATACCTTAAAAACACCGTAAAATACACAGTTAAAGTCAAAAAATAAGTAATTAATTTTACTTATTTTTCTCTTATTTTTTTTATAATCATGGGTGTCCGCCAAAATTAATTTTTGATTTTTCGTCAAAAAATTTTTAGCTTTATTTTTTCTTATTTTTTCATTATTCAATCTAAATTGCATCTATTTTTATTTTTAATTAATTTTGATAATTATTTTATACAGATAAGATTGTTGAATATTTGTTTTTTGTTTTAACTAATTTTTAGATAGTTAAGTTTATATACTTGTTTGTACATATTTTATATTAAGTATAAGTTATTGTGGTGTTGTTTTTTATGGATAAAAGAAAATTTGATAAGAATTAAGCAAAATTAGGCATTAAGACATTAGATTGGAATGTTCCAAAAGATCATATTTCTCGTTTTGTTGTTGAATTTATTGAAGAAGTTTTTCCAATTCTGGAGTCTGTAAAATTTTATAGGCTTATTTTATTTTTAGATGTTTTTCGGTCCAATTTTCCATTTGGTAGTCTAAAAATGTCAGAATTCCATTTTTAGTCTTGTATAATTTCTTTATTATTTCTGGATTGGTTTGTTTGTAGTAATTTTCGACTTTATTGGATGTTCTTTCAATATTTTCATTATCTAAGTGCTGTACATATCTGTGAAAGTGATTTATGATGTGTTTTCTTATGAAATCTTTTAATACTACTGGTATGGCCATATAATTTTGTAAATATTGTTTAAATTTTTCTATTGCTTCTTTTGTTGAGTTTTGTCTAAAACAATCTTTTAATTCCTGCGCGTTTTCATAGATATAATCTCTTTCTTTTCCATTAATCTTGTTTCTTCTGCAATACACTTTTAATTTGTGATGTATTGTTTGAAACAAATGAAATGTACATAATTGATGATTAACACCTATTTCATCAGCTACGTTACGATACATAGGAAATAAATCAGTTGTTAAGCATATAAATGGTTTATATTCCGTTGAATCTAAGATAAATTTTTTAGTATTTTTCGGTATTCTGCGGCGAACTATTCTTTCTGAGACCGGAATATTAAGTATTGCATCAAATAAAGTTAATCTGTAATGTCTAACTCCATTAAGTCTTAAAAATTGCTCATCATACAAATAGTAGCCAGAATATTCAAATTCTTCATTATTAATTGTTTCTTCATGATTTTTGTTGGACCAGTTCTTGATTGTTTGGTGAGATATTCGAATTCCAAGAAATATTTCAAAGTATTTACTTATTTTACGAAGTGATTGGTATCCTATTTTCATTATTCCTGGAATTTTATCCATTATTTCTTGTAAAAATTGTTTATGTTCACCAATTAATGGATTATTGTATATTCCAAATTTTTTTCCACATTTTTTTGCACTGTTATTGCTGTTCTTTAAATTCTGTGGTTTTTCCATTGATATTTTGTTTGTTTTTTGTTATAGTGCCTTTTTTAATTATTTTATGGCTTCCACAAACTGGACAAATAGGATTATCATATTTAAAAGTATTATTTTCATCTAAAAATAGCTTTTGATTTGTATTTTCAATTTTAGGACTTTTATTTAGTCTTTCTGAAATGATTTTTTCTTGATCAATTTTTTCATCAGAAAAATCGTAAAGTTTAAGTTGTATAAAGTCTATATTACTATTGAGGGCAGATACGATTTGTTTGGTCATAAATTATTATTTGTCCTCACTTATTTAAGTAATTTACTATTTTTTAACAATTTATATTAAAATTAAAGAAAAATTAGAACGAATTTTCATCGAAGTGAAACTTCAAGTGTAAAAAATTAAATTTTAAAAAAGCCTATAAAATTTTACAGACTCAAAAAGGTTAAAATTACAGTTAAAAGGTAGAGAAGTTCAAAATGATTTCGTAAAAATCAGAATATTTTAGGCAATGATGGCTCTTTAAGGGACATGGGCAGTGACGGATTGAATCTGTCAGTTTGGATAGATGTTGAGAATGTTTGTAATGGCAATGTGTTATAGACATTACGAACAACCAAATAGGAAATTACATTGGCAATACAATGCCACGAGTACATAAAAAGAAATTCAGAACAATGAAAGGCGTATTCAACAGGTCATGCTTCAAAATAATGGATGGATCGAAAAAATCAAGAGATATCATTTTGACACTCAAGTCATTCATGGAAAAGGATATATATTAATTAATTAATAAACTCTATATTATAATACATTCATTGATGCTTATCATGTATGAAGTGATGAATGTATCGCTATGCTTATTCGAATTTTCTCGATTGGCATAGAAATTGGTGAAAATATGAAATTTAAGTATTTTTTTGCATTAATCTTGATTTCAGCAATCCTATTTTCACTTGGAACTGTTGTAGCAAGTGAAAATGTTAATGCAAGTTCTTCAGATAATACTTATTTGTCTATTGATGATGCTGTTGATGATGTTCAGCTTTCTGCTGTTGATGATTTAAGTGATGAACTTGAAAATCAAAATGCTCGCCATGATTTGATTAAGGAGGGTCAGTCAGATTCATCTTCAGATGATGAAGTCGACTTGGCCGTCAATATGGAACTCGGCGACATTGTAAAGCATACTTACGGTATTAATCAGGTATCTTTTGATGTTCCAATGGTAATAATCGCAAATGTCAGTGGAGGAATTGCCAAAAACACAAAAGTGTATATTACTATACCTGACGAGTTTGAATATGTGTCATCCAATCCAAACATTGGAACATATTCTTCCGAAAGCGGAATTTGGGACATCGGTGATTTAAACAGTGGTGTTGATGCAACTTTAACAATATTAACAAAAATAAGTACAAAGGGAACATTTAAAATATCTGTTAATGCAACAACTGATTCTAATGATATGAATTTATCAAATAATAATTTAGAATGCAATATTCAAGTTAGTTCAAAGATTTCTTCAAACACTACTAGGACAACTGCTGACCAAAGTGGGGCTCAACACACTACCCATCATGGCAGTTCTACTGGAGGCGGAGTTGACAGGCCTGGAGACAACAATCAGCACAATGAAAACCAAAATCAAAATGCTGATGATGGTGGCTCTTCAAATGCCGGTGGCGATTCCGGTTCTGGTTCTGGATTTGGTTCAGGGGATAATGGCGGATCTTCAAATGCCGGTGGCGATTCCGGTTCTGGCACTGGCTCTGGTTCAGGTTCCGGTTCTAATGGTGGCTCTTCAAATGCTGGAAGTAATTCCGGTTCTAATGGGGTTGGAGAATCTAATTCCATATCTGAAGGTGCAAGCTCTTCAAATTCAGGAGTAAATGGTGCAACAAAACAGATTAATCCAAATATTCTTGATGAAGCAACTAAGCCTGTTGCCAGTATGGTAAATAGTATATTAAATCCAAATTCGGATGATGAGGATTCTGCTAATTCCTCAAGTGTTGTTAAGGCAATCAACGTTTATGATTACGCGCAGATACCTATTATCATATTCGGATTATTTTTGGTTTTATTAATCGGCATGGTTGCTTACGATAAGGTAAAATCTTAATTTTTTATTTTCTTTTCTTTTTTTATACAGTATATAGGGTATTTTAATAAAAAATCAAATAATCTGCAAAAAACTAATTTTGACGAACGCCCAATGAAAAAAATATCACAAAAGTTTTTGAAGGAGCAGACATTCCCTCAAAAATGTTATATTATATCAACTAATAATATATAAATATAAAAATTAAAGTGGTGACAATGAATTTAAGAAAACATTTAATGGTCATATTATTCATGCTATTCATATTTTTGATAGGCGCTGTTAGTGCTTCAAGTGATGCAATTGATAATATAAAAATCAACGATGTAACTGATGATACAGTCACTCTCACTGAAGATATTAGTGTAGGGGAGAAAACAAGCACAATTGATAATTCAATTGAAATCAAGAAATCTAATAGTGATGAAGAACGGATTGCTGAAGAAGACTCAAACCAGACATCATTCATGGCATTAGATAAAAAGATAAAAGATGCAACAGGTTCTGTAATTGAATTGGAACATGACTACATTTATAATGAAAACGTGGATTCTGAATTTACGCAAGGAATTGCAATTTCCAAGTCATTAACCATTGATGGTAAAGGCAAAACTATTGATGCAAGTGGCAAAGCCAGGCTGTTCCAAGTAGAATCAAATTGCAATTTGATTTTAAAGAATCTAAATATTGTCAACTGTTATAGTGACAATGATGGTGGGGCAATACATGTTAATAATGCTGATTTGACAGTAACTAACTGTAATTTCAATAACAACAAGGCAAATAATGGGGGAGTAATATATGCCTATGAGTCTAATGTTATTATTGCCCATAGTAAATTCTTTAAAAATCATGCGGCCGTCGTAGGCGGAATTCTTAAAGCACAAAAGACTAGCGTTGATATTTCCAACAATATTTTTGAAGATAGTTATGCTGAAAGTGGAGGTTCATTCATGCTTTTGGCTAATGGGGTAAAAAATCTGACTGCCAAATTTAAAAATAATATCTTCAAAAACAATACGGTAAAATATGATGCCGGTTTCTTTTATACTAGCCTTCAATCTACCGTTGTGGAAAACTGTACCTTTGAAAACTATGAAGGTAGCGAACACGGGGGAATAGTTTCGGACGGCAATCTTAAAATAAGTGACTCACTATTCCGAAACAGCAATGCAAACCGGGGAGCAGCATTAAGTTTAAATGGAAATTCTAAAAATTCCAGCATAATCAATTGTATTTTTGAAAATAACCGTGCGGATACGGTGGGCGGTGCAATATACTCACAACAAAAGTTAACGGTTACTAACAGTTACTTTATTAACAATACCGCTGAAAATTATGGTGGGGCCATATATGATGAAGGAAACTACTTTGACATTGCAGACAATTCCTTCACTGATAATGTTGCAAAAATTGATGGTGGAGCCATTTATCTTGTTGGTGCAGTAGAAAAAAGGACTTATGAAGTATGGGTACAATATCCTTCAAAGTCTTATCGACTGACAATTGCAAGTATTGAGGGCACTAGTAGTATGTATAATGCATACTTAACTTATGATACTTTACAGAATTTTGGCATTAATGATTATACAAGTGATGATAGGGTCGATTCCCTTGTTGACTATTATAAAGTTGGAAATAGGGGGCCTATTTCAGCTTCTCGTGATTTTAATGCCCCTGGTGGGTTTCTAAATTATGATGCAGAAGAATTAGTTAGCGCAGGTAAAGGAAACATATTTAAAAATGTTTTCTTAAACAATAATGCAAAAGAGAAGGGTGGGGCAATTTATAGCACTGCAAACAATTTAACAATTCAAGAAAACAACTTTATACATAATTTCGCAAAAAATGGCTCTGCAATTTGGATATCAAATCAAACAATAACTCAATCATGTGTTATAGGTGCTGGAGCAAGTAATCCAGGATTCAGTCCAAGCACAACCAAAATCAATTTAAAAAATGCAAATGCTTATATAATAACATTATATGATTATGAGTTGAAGACCCCTATAATAGATAGTTATTACTATGGAAATGTTGAAGCAGTTGTGGGACATGATGTCACAATATTTAAAAATAAATTCTCGCAAAATATGGCAGATTCTATTGGAAATGCCATAGTCAACGAAGGCACTAATACAACAATAGAAAACAATGATGATAAGAATGCAAAATGCGGAAGTACAATCTACACAAAGTCACAGTATGTGTCAATCACTGAAAATGTCTTTGACGATTCGAAATTGAAAACAGTATTGTCAATAAAAGCAAGCAATCCTGCTCCAAATCTGAATGAAGATGTTGATTTGATTGTAACTCTCAAAGATGAGATGAATGCTCTATTGCCAAATCAAATGATTGAATTAACTATTCAAAATAAAACATATTCATTAATAACAGATAAGAATGGAATTGCAACATTTGTTTATAAACCAAACACTACCGAAGCACAAACAGTGTATTTAAAATATGATGGAAATGCATTTTTCAATGAAAGCGAGTCAACATTAAAAATTAAAGCCCATGTAGCCACCGAAATCACTGCTCCTTCATCATTAACCACCATTTATAATGGAGGAGGCTTTATTGTTGCTACATTAAGGGACATTAATGGAAACGCTTTAAATGCAGTTAAATTAAGCATTAATTTAAATGGTAAAGTTTATACTCCTGTAACTGATGTGAATGGTCAGATTAAGTTGTTTACAGACGGTTTAGTTCCAAACAGTTATGTTGCTGTAATTACTTTTGGTGGAGATGATGGCTATGGCAGATCTGCCAAATCAGTTAGCATTATTGTTAAAAAAGCGACTCCTAAACTAATTGCTAGCAATAAGAAATTCAAAAAATCAGTTAAAACCAAAAAATACACTATAACTTTGAAAACTAATAAAAATAAACCTTTATCTAAAGTAAAAGTTACTTTAAAAGTTAAAAATAAGACTTATAAGGCAACAACAAGTGCTAAAGGTAAAGCAACATTTAAAATCAAAAATCTTAAGAAAAAATGCAAACTTAAGGCTACTGTTACATTTAATGGTAACAACTGCTACAACAAGGTAACCAAGAAAGTTAAAATCACAATCAAGTAAACTGCTTCGGCAGTTACTTGCTTTTTTTTATTTTTTCAGCATGTTCATCTAAATTGAATTCCCTATAAATTTTTTATTTGCGACTTTTGCAATGCCCTTCTTGTTGATTTTAACATGATAGGTGCGATTATTAGGTTTAAATAGACTTGGCGTTATTTTTTCTAAGCTTAAGGGGAATGACTTCTTTTGCCGGATTTCCTAAGGTTCACAATTTGTAGCATCCTATAATTTAAAGATTATTTAGTCTTATTAAAGAGAATGAAATGAATCTATATTTTAACTTTATTGTGCAAGAATTCTCCGGCTTCTTTAAGCCGGGGGATGAATTGCACATTTTAGTGGATAGTGTCTATATTTTTTTTATGTGGTGGGTGGTGAGATTAGTTTTCAAATGCTCTCGGATAAATGCTATATTATATGTAGGTTTATAATATGTAATATAGAAAGATGGGGGAAAAACTTCAATAAGTTAATTTTTTTCCTTTCTTTTTTAAGCACGGTTTCATAATAATAATATTCTAAAAAAACAATCCTTTTTAGTGATTATTATTTTTTTAGTCATTAAGTGATGATGTTTTTAGGATTTTTTTTATAATTTTAATAAAATGTGAAAAAAAAGATGTTGAATATGTGTGATAAAACTTTTATTTTAACTGATAAGGTTGAAT